>DQBD01000048.1:0-4906 GCA_003526065.1 Gammaproteobacteria bacterium
TTCATCAGGCCGATGTTGCCCTCCTGGATCAGGTCCAGGAACTGCAGACCGCGGCTGGTGTACTTCTTGGCGATGGAAATGACCAGGCGCAGGTTGGCCTCGACCATTTCCTTCTTGGCCTGGTTCGAGTGGCGCTCGCCAGAGAGCATCTGGCGGTTGATTTCCTTGATGGCGGCGATTTCCAGCCCGTGCTCGCGCTCGATTTCCGCCAGCTTGCGCTGGGCGCGGCGGATGTCGTCGGTGAAGTGCTTCAGGCGCGTGCTGTGCTTCTTCTTGGCGTTGATCTGGGTTTCCAGCCAGCCGGTGTCGGTCTCGTGACCGATGAACACACGGATGAAGTCCTTGCGCGGCATGTCGCACTTGTTCACGCACAGGTCCAGGATGACCTGCTCGTGCTGGCGGATGCGCTCCATGACACCGCGCAGCAGCCCGGCCAGATCCTCGATCTGCTTGGGCACGACGCGCAGCCTGAGAATGTTGGTTTGCAGTTCCTGGCGCAGTTCGGCCAGTTCGGTGGCGCTGGGCTTCTTCTTGGACTCGGCCTTGGCGAGCTGCTCGCGCAGGCTGTTCAGCAGCTCGAAATGCGTTGCCACCTGTTCGGCGTCGGGGCCGATTTCGGTTTCTTCCACCGACGACGAGCTGTCGCTGTCGTTGTCGATGTCGCTGTCGTCGTCGCTGTCGGAGTCGTCGATGTCGTCGCTGTTGTCGGCATCCTTGCTGTCGGCGTCGTCGTCGGCGTCGCTGGAGGCCGGGCTGTCCGGTTCCTCGCCTTCGTAGAAGCCGGCGACGAAGGCGGGCAGGCGCAGCTGGCCGGCCTGGACCTGTTCATACAGGCCGAACACTTCGTCGACCACCCGTGGCAGTTTCAGCAGGGCGGCCATCACTTGCTGCTGGCCGGCCTCGATGCGCTTGGCGATGGCGATCTCGCCCTCGCGGGTGAGCAGCTCCACGGTGCCCATCTCGCGCATGTACATGCGCACCGGGTCGGTGGTGCGGCCCTCGCGCTCGACCGCGGTCATGGCCGCGGCGGCTTCCTCGACCGCCTCGTCCTCGGTCACGTTCTCGCCGCTCATCAGCAGCTCTTCCATGTCCGGCGGCACATCCGACACGCGGATGCCCATGTCCGTGAGCATGGCGACGATGCCTTCCAGCTGCTCGGTTTCGACGATGTCCTGTGGCAGGTGGTCGTTGATCTCCCCGAAGGTGAGGTAGCCCCTCGCACGACCCAGCGCCAGCAGCTGCTTCAGCTCGGAGTTTTCTTCGGGGTTGTCGACACCGTTGTCCATAGGATGCCTCGGGTAACTTGGGCGGAACAGGGAATTATAACGTTGTAAGGTCTATGTCGGGGTTTTGTCGCGGCGATTCAACAGTGCCAGCACCTCGGCCCGTTGCTGTGGGTCGAGCTTGCTGGGCGACGCATCGCGCAGGAGATCGCCCAGCTGCGCGCGTTGTGCCTGTCGGGCCAGGGTTGTGATGATCTGCTGCAATTCCTCGCCGGCCAGTTGGGGCGTGTCCGGCACCAGGTCGCCGCTGGCCAGAATTCGCGACAGGGTGGCGCCGTCGTCGGTGTCGCGCCACAGTTCGATCAAGCGGTCCAGGCGCGGCTGCGACAGGCCGCCAATGGTGTCGACCAGGCGGCGCAGCAGATCCATGCCTGGCCGCTCCAGGGATTGGAGTGACGCCAGCCCGTCGAGTTCCTTGGCCAGTTGCGGGTAATGGGCCAGCAGCAGGATGGACCGTCGCACGAGAGACGGGCGCTGGCTGCGCCGTGGTGCGGCGGGTCGTGCGCTGGGCGCCGTGCTGGTGGATACGGCACGCCCGACGTGGCGCCCTATCTCGTCCGCCAGCAGGTCGCGATAGGTGCCGGCAGGCAGCCGTTCCAGCAGGGGCTTTGCACGTGCGGCAAGCGCGGCGCGGCCTTCCGGCACGCCCAGGTCGACCTGTTCCAGCAGCCGGGTGAGCAGGTGCCGCGACAGTGGCGTGGCCTGGCCGGCCAACGCCAGGAAACCGTCTCGACCGACACGGCGCACCAGTGAGTCCGGGTCCTCGCCCTCCGGCAGGAACAGCAGGCGCAGGTCGCGTCCATCGGTCAGTTCCGGCAGCGCGTTGTCGACCGCGCGCTCGGCGGCGCGCCGCCCGGCAGCGTCGCCATCGAAGCACAGGATGACGCGCGAGGTCACGCGAAACGCCGCCTTGACGTGATCGGCGGTGAGTGCGGTGCCGAGCACGGCCACGGCCGTGTCGATGCCGTGCTGGGCCAGCATCACCACGTCCATGTAGCCCTCGACCACCAGCAGCGCTTCCGGGTTGCGTGCGTGGGCCAGCACGTTCGGCAGGCCGTACAGCTCGCGGCCCTTGTGGAAGACCGGCGTTTCCGGCGAGTTGAGGTATTTCGGTTCGCCCTGGCCGAGAATGCGCCCGCCGAAGCCGATCACCCGCCCGCGCCGGTCTTCGATGGGAAACATGATGCGGTTGCGAAAGCGGTCGTGACCGCGGTTGCCGTCACCGCCGAGCAGTCCGGCCTGGCGCAGCAGGTCGGCGCTGAAGTGCTGGCCGAGCGCCTGGCGCAGGCTGTCCCAGGCATCGGCCGCGAAGCCGAGGTGAAACCGCCCGGCGGTCTTGCCGTCCAGGCCACGGTGCTTGAGGTATTCGATTGCGGTGCCGGCCGCCGGATGCCGGCGCAGTTGCTGTTGGTAAAACGCGCTGGCGGCGCCAAGCGCCTCGTACAGGCTTGCCAGTGGCGGCCCGCCCGTCGCCGCGGCGGGTGCGCTGTCGGTCGGCAGTGTCATGCCGGCACGCTGGGCCAGCTCGCTCACCGCCTCGCGGAAATCGAGGCGGTCGAGCGCCATCAGGAAACCGATGGCGGTGCCGTGGGCGCCACAGCCGAAGCAGTGATAGAACTGCTTTTGCGGGCTGACGGTGAAAGACGGGGTCTTTTCTTCGTGAAACGGACACCGGCCGGCCAGTTCGCGGCCGGCGCGACGCAACGGCACCCGCGCGCCGATGATCTCGGCGATGTCGGTGCGCGCCAGAACGGCGTCGATGAAGTCGTCGGGAATGCGGCCGCTCATGGCGGGGACGATAGCGCGTGCGGCCGGTGCGGGAAAGCGTCGCCGGCCGGGTCAGTCCCGGCCGGCGACAGGCTGAATCGCTCCGTGGCAGGATGCGTTCAGCGTTTTCTCAGATGGGGTAGACGATGTAGCGCGGGGCAACGTTGGTATCCATCACTGCCCGACGCGACTTCAGCTTGGCGCCGCTGCCGTTGACGGCGATTTCATCGATGTAGCGGCCGGCCACCAGAATGCCGGTATTGCCGGCTGAGTCGGTGTAGAACACGGTGAAGTTGCTTACCGTGTCGTACAGGTCGTCTCCCTTGGGGCTGCACGACACGCGCTGCACGAAGTGACGTGTCTGGTAGTCCTCGAAGGTACCGGCCCACACCTTGGTGACGTAGGTGACCCGGTCCTCGAGGCGCTCGTGGCAGTCGTCCATCATCAGCGCCAGCGGCAGGCCCTGTTCCTCGTTCTCGGCGGCGATGCAGATGTACGAGCCATCCTGCGTGAAGCTGTCCAGCCAGCCCTGCATGTTCTTGTTGTCGAGCGCAGCGATGTAGCTGATCTGCAGCGCATCGATCTGCTGCAACACGTCCTGAGTCATCGGTTCAGTTCTCCTCTCGTTCGAAGCCCATCACCCGCCGGTAGTACTCCCACTTGGGCAGGTTGCCGGCTTCGTCGTTTTGTTTGAAATCGAGCCACATGCCGTGTTCCTGCTTCACGCCCTTCTGGAACACCGCATTCCCGGGCGTGCGGTTGCCATGCTGGACGCGCAGGAAGATCGACGCATCCTCCATGGACACCATGCCGCACGGACCGAGCATGTTCGACGACTGGCGCAGGCGGTGGCGAACCATCTCCTCGTCGTCGTCGACGTGAGCGAAGTAAGCGTAGTGCACTTCGGTCTTCAGCAGGGAACGGGCCACGGCGAAACGCACGTTGATCATGTCCAGGTGCTTGGTCATGACCGTCAGCGGGTTCAGGCTGACGATGATCGAGCCTTTCGACGACTGGGTGCCCTTGAACTCGATCAGCGAGGGGTCGCGCAGGAAGTCGGGGTTGTTCGGCACCTTGAGTTCCGACTGGAAGGCCAGGTGGCCGTTCTCGGTGGCGAACTGCGTGCCGCCACCCCCCTGCCAGTTCAGCATCTTGAACGCCAGGTGCAGCAGCGGGGCATGGTAGCCGTCGTTGTCGACGTACGCCTTCCAGTTGCAGTCGTAGCTCACCTTCTGGTAGCCGAGCAGGCGCAGGCGGCCATCACCACCGAGCAGTTGCAGCAGCGCCGGCTTGGTACGTCCGAGCCAGGTGTCGATGTCCGGCGTGTCGGGGTGCAGCGTGGTCATGATGAGCCCGCCGACGATCGCCGTGCGCAACTCCTCCAGCCCCGTTTCTTCCTGCCGGAAGCTCGGCGAGAAATCATCCTTGCCGGGGCAGCCGCGCAGGGCACCCGTGCTGTCGAACAGCCAGCGGTGATACGGGCACTCAAACTCGGTCTTGTTGCCGCGGTTGTTGGTTTCCAGCAACGTGCCGCGGTGCGAGCAGGCGTTGTAGAAGACGCGGACCTGGCCATCCAGGCCATGCACGACCAGCAGCGGCCGCTCGCCGATGTGGAACGTCTTGAAGTCGCCGGGGTTGGGAATCTCGCCGGTGTGCGCAACCGGGTGCCACTCCGGCCCGTAGAAGATGCGCTCGAGTTCCATCCGGAAGATATCTTCGCGGTCGAAGATGTCCTTCGGAATCTCGTTGATTTTGGCCGGCCAGCGAACCGGCGCGCCAAACACGGTGGGGGCGTTCATGGCGGTTATCTCCAGGGTAGGAACCGGGTTACCGAATGATTGTATACGTGTCGGGCC
>DQBD01000048.1:5228-6590 GCA_003526065.1 Gammaproteobacteria bacterium
TCGCCGCCCGCCATCTGGGTGAAGCCACGCACGCCGAGGCCGCCGTCGGTGTTGATCACCACGCCGGTCATCGGCGATGAGTTGGCGCGGGAGGCGAGCAGAACGTAGGGGCCGCAGTAGTCCTCAGGCTCCGCGGCGATCTGCAGCGGGCTGATGGAGCGCATCAGGTCGTCGAGGCCCTCCATCTGGCTGAGCTTGACCTGCTCGGTGCCGGTGGCCGCGAGACCGCCCAGCTCGGTCTTCATGCCGCCGGGGGCGACGCCGTTGACGCGTACCTTGGGCGCAAGTTCGTAGCCCAGCTCGCGTACCAGGCCGACCACCGCATGCTTGGAGGCCGTGTACAGCGGGCCACCACCGGCCGGGTAGAAGCCGGCGTTGGAGATGGTGAAGATGATGCTGCCGCGCGTTTTGAGCAGTTCTGGCAGGGCGGCCTTGGCGCCGAGCAGATACCCCTTGACGTTGACCGCGAACAACTCGTCGAAAGCGGCCGACAGGTGCTCCGCATCCAGCTCCGGCAGCGTCCGGAAGTAATCGAACACGCCGGCGTTGCCGACGAACGTGTCGAGCCTGCCGAAGCGGGCAACCGTTTCCTGAACCGCGCGTGCGTTGTCGGCGTAGCTGGAGACATCGCCGGTGACTGCGTGTACGCGGTCACCGAAGTCGTGACCGAGTTGCTCCGCCTTGGCCGCGTCGCGCTCGAGCACCCCGACCGAGGCGCCTTCCGCGATGAATCGCTGCACCAGGGCACGCCCAAGGCCCGAGCCACCGCCGGTGACGATCGAAACTGTGTTGTCCAGCCAGCCCATCTGCTCCTCCCGAACGATCCTTGTGGGGTTTCCGCCGCGCCGGGGCGCGGTCTGCGGCGGCGCATTGTACAGGCGGCCGAACTGCGTGACGTACGCCCGCTCTACCTGTCCAATTTGTCAATCGTTTAATATTAACGTTCGCTCAGACACGGTGAGTGGTGCGTGGCGCCGGTTCCACCATCGCTCACCCTGATGTAACGCCAGCGCCATTGACAGGCGGAGGATCCCCCATGAAACCGTTCGAATCCATCAATCTCGATGCTTATCTGGATGAGCGTCCCAACGAGGGCGTGATCCGCGTCGACCGCTCCATTTTTACCGACCCCGACATTTTCGAGTTGGAAATGGAGCGCATATGGGAGCGCAGCTGGCTCTACATCTGCCACGAGAGCCAGGTCCCCAAGGCGGGGGACTTCCTGACCACCTACATGGGCCGTCAGCCGGTCATCGTCATGCGCGGCGCATCCGGGCAGGTGAACGTCTTCATCAACGCCTGCTCGCATCGCGGCTCGCAGCTGATCCACGAAGAGCGCGGCAACAAGACCGACATGACGTG
>DQBD01000048.1:6839-20142 GCA_003526065.1 Gammaproteobacteria bacterium
GGCTATCCGGATCAGTTCTGCAAGGAAAACTACAACCTGACCCGGGTGCCGCGCGTGGAGTCCTACCGTGGGTTCGTGTTCGCGTCGCTCAGCGACGAGGTGCCGACGCTGTCCGAGCACCTGCGCGATGCGCGCGTGATGCTGGACATGATGGCGGATCAGGGCGGCGACGAGGGCCTTGAGGTGTTGCGTGGCCACTCCACCTACACCTACGACGGCAACTGGAAACTGCAGGCCGAGAACGGTGTGGACGGCTACCACGTGCACGGCTTGCACGTGAATTTCGCCATGACCACGCAGAACCGTGAGCGGATCCGTGCGGGCGACAATCAGATCAAGTCGATGGACGTGTCGCAGCTGGGCAACCTTGAGGCCGGTTTCTTCGACTTCGGCAACGGTCACGTGGTGCTGTGGGGCGACTGGCCCAATCGCGGCGACCGGCGGCCCAACTTCCACATGTACGACACGTGGAGCAAGGAATTCGGCGAGGTTTACACCCACTGGATGATCGGCAAGCTGCGCAACACACTGATCTATCCGAATGTGTTTCTGATGGACCAGATGTCGTCGCAGATTCGCGTGTTTCGACCGATTGCCGTGGACAAGACCGAGGTCACCATCTACGCCATCGCGCCGAAGGGCGAGTCGCCCAAGATGCGGGCTCACCGCATTCGCCAGTACGAGGACTTCTTCAATGCCTCGGGCATGGCCACGCCGGATGACCTGAGCGAGTTCTCCTACGCGCAGCACGCCTACCAGGGGCGCCTGGCGCGCTGGAACGACCTCACCCGTGGCGTGAAGTTCCTGACCAAGGGGCCGGACGAGCGTGCCAAGGCGCTGGGCATCAACCCCGATTACAGCGGCGGCAAGGTGGAAGACGAGGGCATTTTCCTGGCGCAGCACCGGCACTGGCTGAATGCCATGCAGAAGTGACCGGCCCGGCGGGGTGCCTCAGGCGCCCCGCCGTCGACCGGGCACGTCTGAGGCCCCGGCTCCCGTCAACTCGTATGAACTTGAAAGGCAAAGACCATGGATGACGTCGCGCGTTGCGCCGACCTGCTCTACACCGAAGCCCGTCTGATCGACCGCCAGGCGTGGGACGACTGGCTGGCACTGTACCTGCCGGAAGCCGAATTCTGGATTCCGGCCTGGGAGTCGGAGCACAGCTACATCACCGATCCGCACAACGAGATCTCGCTTATTTATTACGCCGACCGCAGCGGTCTTGAGGATCGTGTGTTCCGCCTGCGCACGGGCATGTCGTCGGCGTCCGTGCCGTTGCCGCGTACCAGCCACATGGTTGGCAACGTGCAGGCGCGCAAGCTGGAGAATGGCGACTTCGCCGTCGACGCCAGCTGGCAGGTGACGTATTTCAAGCACAAGAAGACGCACTTCTTTGCCGGCCAGTACGAGTACGTTTTGCGTCCGCAGAGCGATGGCAGCCTGCGCATCGCCAAGAAGAAGATCATTCTCATCAATGATCTGATTCCCGAGGTGCTGGACTTCTATCACGTCTGATGGCCGCCAGCCGGCGGCGGGGAGTTGGCGATGGATGTCGTGAACTGGGGCACGCCGCCGGTTGGTCTGTTCAACTTTCCGATCGAGCAGTGGCAGCGCGAGGGCCGGTTCGCGGCCCGCGGCCTGGACCTGAGCCTGTCGAGCCACCTCACCGGCGAGGAGTACGGCGCCCGCATCCGTGAGGGCGCCTACGACATGGGTCAGATCGGTACGCCGGTGTTTCTGCCGGCGGCGGTAGGTTCGCGCGAGTACGCTGTGGTCAGCGTCGGGTTTTGTGATTTCGCCCCGTTTTACCTGGTCGCTGCGCCCGAGGTGCAGCGCCTGTCCGATTGCCGCGCAGAGGCGGTGGTCATCAACAAGCGCATGACCTGTCCAGGCAGTCTGCTGGAGTGGCACGCCCGGCAGGAAGGGCTGGCCGCCGATGATTTCGACGTCGTCGAACTCATGAAGGACAGCGCCTTCGACAACTATGGCCAGGCCTTCGCCGATGGCGTCGAGAAAGGTGCCTTTCGTATCGGCATCCTGTACGAACCGTACGTGAGCCTGATCGAGCGCCGGCACGGTTGGCGGGTGCTGGCCGATTACGCCGACCTGCTTCGACCGGCCAACTACGGCATTCTTCTGTACGCCCGCCGGCGCTGGATCGAGGAGCGTCCGGAGCTGGTGCGGCGCACGGTGGGCGCCTATTTCGAGGCGATCGCCGATGCCTGTGAGCATCCGGCGGCACTGCGCCCGTTCGCCGGGCAGCTGCCGTTCGTGAGCGAGGACGACATCGAGCGGGCCATGCAGCGCGAACGGCGCCATTGGCGGCGTGAGCCCAGTCTCGATTGGGCGTTCCTGAAGCGGGTGGAGCAGGAGTTGGTCACCCAGCGTCGCGTGCCGGCGGATTACGACATCCGCGATTACGTTGCGGCGACCTGGTAGGCCGGCCGTCATGCAGCTGGGCTTCGTCGGCGTAGGTGTGATGGGGGTGCCCATCGTGCGGCATCTTGTTGGCGCCGGTCATGCCGTGAAGGCGTTTGACGTGTCGGCGGCCGCGCTCGACAAGGCCGGTGCCGTCGGTGCCGGGATCGCGCGCTCGGTCGGCGATGCCGCCGCCGGGGCGCAGGTGGTGTTCGTGGCGGTCTCCAACCAGGAGGTTCTCGCCGAGGTCCTGAGCCAGGCGGATGGCATTTTCGAGCGCGCGGCGCCCGGCGCCGTGGTGGTGGATCTGGGCACCACGGCGCCGCCGCGCTGCCGGGCCCTTGCGGAACAGGCACGGGCCGCCGGCATGCACTATGTCGACGCACCCTTGAGTGGCTCCGCGCCGTGGGCCGAGGCGGGCACGCTGGCGGTGATGGTGGGGGCCGAGCCGACGGCCTTCGACACCGTCAGGCCGCTCCTGGAGACCTTCGGCGGCAGCATTTTCCATCTCGGGCCACCCGGTAGCGGGCAGATCGCCAAGCTGTGTCACCAGTTGGCGTTCATGGGCACGCTGGTGGGTTTGAGCGAGGCGGTGGTGCTCGGCGAGCGCTGCGGCATCGACGGTGTGCAACTCATGGACGTGCTCGGCGCCTGCGTGTCGCCGCGGCACGTGCTGGATTTCTACAAGCCCAAGCTGGCGGCGCGGCCGTTCGGCGAGGGCCCGACCGGGCTGGGCATCTTCTACAAGGACCTGAAGGCGGTGCGGGAGCTGTCGCAGCAGGATGCGGGACTCACGCTGCCGCTGGGGGACGCGCTGCTCGGGTTGTTCCAGCAGGCCATGGATGCTGGTTACACGAATTTCGATCCGTTCGGGTTGAGCGAGCTGATCGAAAAGGGCGTGATCCGCCGCTGACGGGCCGACTGTGGACACAAAAAAGGCGCCTCGCGGCGCCTTTTTTGTGTCGAACACCGGGCCACATCAATCCAGGTAGGCATCCTGGGTCTTGACGATGCGGTACACCGATTCCAGTACCGGTACCTCGAGGTTAAGTTCCGCCGCCTTGTCCAGGAACGGCTTCAGCAGGTAGTCGACCTCGGTCTTCTTGCCGCGGATGACATCCTCGTGCATGGACGTGCGCCCGCGCATGCCCTGCTGCTTGAGGCGCTCGCCGAGCTTCATCATCATCGCCACGCCGCCTTCGAAGTCGAGTTCGTTCAACTCCTTGAACTGCGACATCGGCGCGTAGAAGTTCTGCGGCGTGTAGCCCATGGCGCCGTAGACGCGCAGGAAGTCCTTGGCCAGCGCCACGTAGTGCTCGGCGCCCTGGCGGATCAGCAGGCCGTCCTGGAAGTACAGGCGAAGGCCCAGCGTGCTTACCGACCAGCCGGAGGCAGTGCCGATCTGCACCAGCTTTTCCCACAGTACCTGCATGATGTTGGGGACCGAGCGGGCTTCCAGCCCGGCGCGGGTGAAGGCCTCGGCCAGCGCCTCGGTACGCGGGCTGGTGCCGCCGTCGAGTTCACCGAACCAGGCGGTGATCGGCGTGGTGAGCGGGTTGCTTGCCACGCCCGGCTCGTGCAGCGTGCCGCCCTCGATGGTGGAGGCGCCCACTACCTTGTCGCGGCCGGCCCACTCGCGCAGGCGTTCTTCCTTGCCGATGCCGTTTTGCAGCGAGAACACGTTCTTGCAGCGGGCCTTGAGGCCCTCGGCCTGGGCCAGCGCGGTTTCGGTGTCCTTGCCCTTGACCAGGATGATCAGGTGGTCGAATTCGCCTTCCGCTTCGTCGGGCGTGGTGACGGCGCTGAGGTTCTCGCGGACCAGGTGGTCGCCGCGTACGCCGCTGATTTTCAGTCCCTGGGTGTTGACCGCGTCGGCGTGGGCCTGGCGGCAGATGAGGGTGACGTCCTCGCCGGCCTTGGCCAGGTAGCCGCCAATGACCGAGCCGAGCCCGCCGGCCCCGAGAATGACAAAGCGCATGTTGATTCCTTAGGGTTGGGTTGAGAGGGTCACTTCTTGCGCCGGCGGCGCACCAGTAACGTGATGAGCAGCGCCAGCACGACGACGGTCGGCACGATGACCGTGAACAGGCGCGGCTTGATGCCGAAATTCCAGATCTGTTCCAGTGTCGGCGGATGGGCGTAGGCGCCCCCCGGGTGCTCCGGTGGTATGGCGTCGGCCGGGGTGTTGCGCACGTAGGTGACAAGACGCTCGAGTTCGGCGTCGGTGATGTCGGTCGGGCGCAAGGGCGGCATGCCCAGCAGGCCGTTGCGCACGACGTATGCAACGTATTCCGCCGGCAGATCCTGTCGGTTCAGGATCACCGACTGGGCCTCACCCTTGGTCAAGGCCAGTTTGGCCGTGCCGGGGTGGTCCAGGCCGGGGGCATGGCAGGCGCGGCAGAACTGCACGAACAGCTCCTCGCCGGTGCGTTCGCCTACCGGCGTGGCCAGCTCCGCCGGTGGGCTGACGGCGGCGTCGACCACGCCGGTTTCGTCGGCCGCATGCGTCCAGCCGGCCCAGGAAAAGCCCAGCAGGGCGGCGCCGGCCAGCTTCGCGATCGTTGTTATGCGGGTCATTTCCGGTCCCCTCAGTACCGCGGGCCGGTCCAGTTGGACGGCCAGATGCCGGACTTGCCCGGCGACAGGATGCCGTTGGGATCCAGTGCATCCTTGATGCGCTGGTTCACCTTGCGCAGCGCATCGTCCTGGCCGTCGTACATGTCGGCAATGATGTCCATGTAGGTGAGGTTGGCCTTCAGTTCGCCGTAGCCGTGGGCCTTGGCGATGGCCACCAGTTCGCGCGAACAGGCGTCGGCACGCTGGCGGGCGTCTTCGTCGCGCGGGTCGAACATGACCATGATCAGCGTGATCATGGTGCGGAACATGGCCACTTCCTCGCAGATCATGTCGAACCCGTGCCTGTTCAACAGTTCCTTGAAGATGGTGAACATTTCCCACGCGTTCTTGCCGGTCATGGCCGCCATGGGCGTGAAGTTCAGGTGCCCGCCGCCGTCCCAGTTGACCAGGTTGAACTCGGTCATGTTGGGCTCGCCGCGCATCAGCTTCTCGCGGTAGTTCCAGCCGGCGTCGTCGGCCGGGCGGTCACCGTCCAGGTACACCTTGGCGCCGGGAATGCGCGTGAGCTCGTGCTGCACCATCTGCCAGGTCATCTCGACGTTCTCGGGCAGGCCGTACAGGGCGCCGTACAGGTTCCACATGCCAAGGTCCAGCTCATCGGCCACTTCGCGCCAGCGCGAATCCGGAATGACGCCGGGCTTGTCCCACAGGTCCTTGCGCAGGCGCTGCACCGAGGCACTGTAGGAGATGTGTTCGATCACCGCGCCGTTCTGGATGATCATGTTCATCTTCAGCGGCCGCAGGATGTCCATCAGCGGCTTGATGTCTTCCTCGTTCTGGTAGGTCACCATGAACGGCTTGTAGGCCGGTGGTTTCGGCATGAGCCAGAAACCCATCTTGGTGACGATGCCGAAGTTGCTCTGCGAGAAGATGCCGTCCACGTAGGGGCCGAAGCCGTACTTGAACAGCTGCCAGCTGTTGTTGCCGGGCAGGGCGCCCATGCCGGTACGCAGCAGCTGGCCATCGGCCAGCAGCACTTCCATGCCACAGGAGAACAGGAGGTGGTCGGCATACGGCGTGTAGCCGGCGCCGTGCTCGAGCGCGTTGCCGATCACGCCGCCCCAGCCGGGGGCGGCACAGTCGATCCACAGCTGATAGCCCTTTTCCTGCAGGTGCTGGTAGAGCTGGTAGTACGACACGCCCGGTTCGACCAGGCAGTAGCCGGATTCCTCGTTGACCTCGAGGATGCGATTCATGCGCTTGAGGTCGAGCACCAGGTAGCCGGCCTGCTTCGGGGCCGGTCCGCCATAGGCGAAGTTCTTGCCGTTGCCGTAGGTCCACAACGGCAACTTGTATTTGTTGGCCACCTGCAGCACGCCCTGCACCTCCGCCACCGAGGCGGCTGAAATGGCGGCCGACGGCATGCGGCTTTCGGGCGGCACGGCCGACATGTGGTCCAGGTAGGGTTGCAGGTCACCCTCGGGGTTGCTGAAAACCCAGTTGGCGCCGACGATGGAGCGAATCTCGGCCAGCGCGGACTGGAAGTCCTCGCGGGCTACGCCAGGCGGCAGGTACTCGGGCATCGACATCTCCTTGTCGCCGGCCGTGGGCCGGCTTTTTGGTTGAAAGCTGCGCTCAGCCGGTCAGGACGGGGCTCATCAGGCGCAGCCACTCGCGATACTGGCCGTGCAGCAGCACCTCATCCTGGAAGTCGGGGCCGCTCATCTGAGCCTCCATGCCGACTGCGGCCGATTCGTCATCGCCACCGACGCGCACCTGCGAGAAGCCGCGGTCGTAGCCCAGCTGCCAGGGCACGAGCTGCCCCTGCAGGCCGTCGTGGCAGGCCTCGAAGGTAGCCAGGTCGTCCGGCGTGGCCAGGCCGGTGGCGTTATAGAAGTCCTCGAACTGGCGGATGCGCCGGGTGCGTACGTCCGGGCCGTCCTCGCGGGCGGCCAGGGCGTAGCTCTCGACCTTGGTGAAGTCCACTGACACCGGCTTGATGACACGAATCTGTGTCGCGGCGTGATCCATCAGGAGCAGGTTCGGGAAGATCAGCAGATTGCGCAGACGCCCGACCACCCACTCGGCATGCGCCGCGCCGTGGCGCTCGGCGATCTGTTCGCGGCGGCTCCACACCGGCCGATTCTGTGGCTGGCCAAAGCTGCCCCACATCAGCGTGTGGCCGTGGCCGTAGTCATACCAGCCGCTCTTGAGCTTGAGCAGGTCGTCGCCACCGAAGCTGCGCTGCACGCCGCCGGTAGCGGCGGCCTTCTGGGCGCGCCGCTCGGCCTCGCGTTTCATGATGCCGACATAGTTGGCGTGCACGGCGGTGAAGTGGTAGCCGTCGATGCCGTTCTCGGGCTGCAGTTTCCAGTTGCCGCGGTGGGTGTAGGTCGACCAGCCGCGCAGCACCTCGAGTGGGTGCTCGGACTGGTCCATGACGAAATCGATGGCCTTGGCCGCACCGCCGAGGTGCTCGGCCAGGGTCGGCACGTCCGGATTCAGCGACCCGAACACGAGGCCGCGGTAGGTTTCGAGCCGCGGAATGGCCTTGAGGTCATGGGACTGCTGTTCGAAAACGGGCGGGTAGGCGCCGGTGGCGTGATCCTTGATGTCGACGTTCTTGCCGGTGCTGTCGTACACCCAGCCGTGGTACGGGCAGGTCAGGAACTGCTGGTTGCCCTTGCGCGTGCGGCACAGCGTGGCGCCGCGGTGGGCGCAGGCGTTGACGAAGCCGTGGACCTGGCCGTCCTTGCCGCGCGAGATGACCACCGGCTGGCGACCCATCTCGGTGGTGAAGAAATCGCCCGGATTGGGAATCTGGCCCTCATGGCACAGGAAGATCCAGGTGCCCTCGAAGATGTATTTCATCTCGAGCTCGAACAGTTCGGCCTCATTGAACAGGCGCCGGCTGACCAGGAAGGTGCCATCGTCCGGCCGGTCGACCACCAGGTCGCTGGGGTTCAGGAAGGGCTGTGCCTCGACGGGCTTGTTCATGGCGAGTCTCCGGTGAGCGCGCTTGGAGCAGTTCAGCGCTGGCCGGTCAGCAGTTGCTGCCAGCGCCGGTAGAAGCTGTGGAAGATGTTCTCGTCGGACCAGTCGGGACCGAGCGAGTGCGGCCTGGCACCGATGCTGTGCGCCATCTCGTCGGGTTCGAACGAGAGTCGGTCAAGTCCTCGGTCGAGGTGTTGGCGGCTGCCGGCCAGTCCCCGGTTGCCTGCCTGGCAGGCCTCGAACTCGCGCAGGTCGTCCGGTGTGGCCATGCCGGTGGCGTTGAAGAAATCCTCGTACTGCCGGATACGACGGCTGCGGGCCGCCGGGCTTTCGCCCCTGGGCGCGATGCCGACGATGGTGACTTCCGTTTTGTCCACGGCCAAAGGCCGGAACACGCGAATCTGGGTGGACGTTTGGTCCATCAGGAAGACGTTCGGAAACAGTCCCAGGTTGCGGCTGCAGTCGATCATCCAGCTGGCCTTGACCGCGCCGACGCGCTGTTCGAGCTCGGCCCGGCGCAGCGCCAGCGGCCGGTCGCCGGCGCCGGGCACCCGACCCCACAGCAGCGTGTGGCCGCCGCCCAGGTCGTAGGCGCCGCTGGGCATCTTGCTGATGTCGCCGTTGCCGACGATGGCCTTTACCTTGTCTTCCTTCGCCAGTGCCATCCGCCGCTGGACCATGGCGACGTAGTTGGCGTGGACGCTGGTGACGTGGTAGCCGTCGACGCCATTTTCGGCCTGCAGTTTCCAATTGGCGTTGAAGGTATACGTGGAGCTGCCACGCAGCACTTCGAGGCCGTCGGGCGATTGGTCGACCATGAGGTCGATGAACGGTGTTGCGCCACCGAGGTGGTCCACGAGTGACGGTACGTCGGGCGACAGGGACCCGAAGACGAAGCCGCGGTAGGTGTCGAGCTTCGGCAGGGCCTTCAGGTCGTGCGACTGCTGCTCGAAGGCAGGCGGGTAGGCTCCGGTGGCGTGATCCTTGATGTCGACGTTCTTGCCGGTGCTGTCGTAGACCCAGCCGTGGTACGGGCAGGTGAAGAACGCCTGGTTGCCCTTGCGCGTGCGGCACAGGGTGGCGCCACGGTGCGCGCAGGCATTGACGAAGCCGTGGACCTGGCCGTCCTTGCCGCGGCTGATGATGACCGGCTGGCGTCCCATGTGCGTGGTGAGGAAGTCTCCCGGATTCGGGATCTGGCTTTCGTGGCACAGGTACAGCCAGCTGCCCTCGAAGATGGTTTTCATCTCCAGTTCGAACAGCTCGGCGTCGAGGTAGATGTCACGGCTGACATCAAACACGCCGTCGTCGATGCGATCATCCAGCAGCGTATTGAACTGTTCGATTTTCATCCGTCGCTCTCCTCAGGGTGGGGGACATGCCCCGTCGGCGCCGTCTACGCGGCGCTCGGCATCGGTGCATCAGAAAGCCAGTCCGGCCAGCCGGCGGCGCGGTTGGCGGCAATGGCCAACTCACGTTCGCGGGCGGTGGCGTGGTGGGTGTCCCAGTGCTGCAGCAGCGGACGGCCGATCAGTTTTTCCCACAGCGGCGGGATCAGCGCCAGCACGAAGCAGGTGACGGCGCTGGGCATCTGCGGTGCGGCCGGCCGCGGCGTCAGCCGCCAGTAGGGTCGGTCCGGATCGACGTGATGTTCGGAGTGGGTGACGATCTCGAACGTCAGCGCGCGACCCAGCGGTGTCAGGTGGTTCCAGGCGTGGCGATCCTCGATGGGCGTGCCGGGTTCGCGCAGCAGGCCGTAGTGCTGGATGTAGCTGAAGATTTCCAGGATGAACAGGCCCAGCGCCGACACCAGCATCAGCAGCAGCATGCCGGTGAGGCCGGCGGCGAGGTAGAAGCAGCCCAGCAGCAGCGCGTACATCGTCAGGCCCCGCAGCACCAGGTTGCGCGGTGTCCAGAAGCCAAGGTCGAGCTTGCGCAGGCGCGCCATCTCGATCTGCCAGCTGCGTCGATGCTGGCGGTAGGCGGCACGCACCACGAAGCGATACACGCTCTCGCCGCGGTACGGGGTTTCGGTGTCGTCCGGGGTGTCGGTGTCGATGTGGTGCACGTGCACATGCGCAAGCGAGCTGTAGCCGGACGCGAAGATGGTGCCCAGCACGCTGCCCACAAACTTGCCGAGCGTGCTGTGGCGGTGAAACATCTCGTGCGCCGCCGGCAGGCCACCGATGGCGGTCATGAACGCCACCGACACGGCCGCACCCAGGTAGTCGAGTGACGTCAGTTCGGCATTGGCGCTGCCGATGCGCCAGGCGAACACCACCCACAGCAGCGCCACCGGCACCACCTGGAAGTACAGGATCGTGTCGGCCAGCAGCGGATGGGCGCCGCGACGCATGCCGTGGTCCTTGCCCAGGAGCGGGTCGATCGCCGCCACCAGCAGGAAGGCACCGAAACCGAGCCAGACCCAGGCGCCGCCGAGCAGCAGGCCGAGGATGCCGCTGGCCACCAGCACTGCCGGCGACATGTAGCGCAGGTAGTCGAGTCGTGTCATCGGAGTTCCCTCTCCTGTCGATTCGATGCGGACCAAGGACGGCTCAGCGCTTGACGGGCGGAATGACCACCCCGAAGCGTTCCGGATGGCTGGGGTCGACCTGAAACACCGACCGGCGCTTGGCCGGATCGATCGACAGCGCGGGCTCGGTATCGCGCCAGGTGAAGCAGCAGGCGGTGCAGTAATGCACGGTCCAGACCACTTCGCCGTTTTCCTTGCCTTGATACTCGACCCGGTTCTGGTCGCCGCCGCAGCGCGGGCAGTTCACGGCCATGCTCAGTTTCCTCCCTGCAGGTCGCGGATGCGCGCCGCCAGTGCGTCGATGGCCTCGCCCGACGGCGGTGTGACGATTTCCACGTCGCCGCCGATCGGGTCGGGCGGCATGTGGGTGGTGGCGTCGATGATCAAGTGGTGACCCTTGCCCGGCGTCACGGCGGCGGGGTCGATCATGATCATGGCCATGTCGTTCAGGACCATGATGTCGCTGGCGCGGGTGCGCACCGACAACGCCCACATGACCTGGTTCAGGTCGAACGGGTCGACGTCGGCGTCGACCATGATCAGGTTCTTCAGGTACATCAGCCCGTGCGGCGTCGACAGGGCGCGCAGTGCCACGCTCTTGGCGAAGCCGGCGAAGCGGTTCTTGACCGAGATGATGCCGGTGAGCCCGTGCTGGTACAGGGCGTTGACCGCCACCACCTCGGGAAACTCTTTCTTCAGCTGGGCGTAGATCGGCGCCGAGGTGTTCAGGCCGATCAGGGTGTCGTGCTCGGTCCAGCCGCGGCCGATGTAGATGTTCTCGAAGATCGGGTTCTTGCGGTGCGAGACGGCCGTCACCTTGAACACCGGCGCCCGGCGTACGCCGCTGTAGGAACCGGGGAACTCGCCGAACGGGCCCTCGAAATCACGACGTCCGTGGACGTATTCGGCCTCGATGACGATCTCGGCATGGGCCTGGATGTCCAGGCCGTTGCCGGACTCGGTCAGCGCGATCGGCGCGCCCATCATGGCCGAGGCGTAGCTGTACTCGGACTCGTCGTAGCCGATCGGCGTGGCGGCGAACATGGCCATGGCCGGGTGGTTGCCGAGCATGACGGCGATCTTCAGCGGCTTGCCGGTTTCCTCGGCGGCAACGATGTGCCGGCCCATGTCGTGGATGGGCACGCTCATCAGCGTGAACTCGTCCGGACCGTGCGGCTGGATGCGGTAGATGCCGACGTTCTGCTTGCCGAAGTTGTCCGGGTCGTTGGGGTCGCGGCTGACGACGTTGGCCTTGCCGATGTAGTAGCCGCCGTCGAAATCGTTGATGCGGTACAGCGGCAGGATGTCGTACAGGTTGATGTCGCGCTCGATGCGCACCTCGTGCACCGGCGCCTGGTCGGGCTTGACCCGTTCGAGTTGCGCCTTGTCCGAGCCCCAGCGCTCGATGATGTCGTAGAACATCGTCTTGATGGTGGCGCTTTTCGGATGGCCGAGCAGCACCGCCAGGTTGGCCCAGCTGCCGTGCACGCCGGTCACCAGCCGCCGGTCGGGGTAGCCGCGGATCTTGTCGAACAGGATGGCCGGCGCGCCAGGCACGTCCTGGCCGGCGGCGACGCAGATCTCGCGGATGTCCGGCTCCGGCATGACCGCATCCGGCCAGGTGATGCACTGGCCGTGGCTGTCGAGCAGCTCGAGGAAGTCACGCAGCGAGCGTACGGACGTCGCCAGCTTGATCGGAAGGTCGGAGTACTTGTTCACGGATGGCCTCCTGCGGCAGGGCCGCTTGCGGTCAGTGATGTCCGGCGGCGTCGCTGGGCAACTGGATGGTGACCCACTTCCATTCGGTCATGGCATCCAGGTCGCACTCGGTGCCTTCGCGGCCGACGCCGCTTTGACCGACACCGCCGAACGGCACGTGTGGTTCGTCATGCAGGCTCGGGGCATTGATGTGCACCATGCCGGTGTGGATGCCGGACGCGGCCTGCAGGGCGTGGTTGATGTTGCTGGTGTAGATGGCCGCCGACAGGCCGTACGGCGTGTCGTTGGCGATGGCCAGCGCTTCCTCCAGCGTGTCGAACGGATACAGCGTGGTCACCGGCCCGAAGGTTTCCTCATAGTAGAGGGTCATGTCCTTGGTGACGTCGGTCAGCACGGTCGGCGCGCACTGGAAGCCGCTGAACTGGCCACCGGTGATCAGCCGCGCGCCCTTGGCCGTGGCGTCCTCGATGTGCGTCTTGACGCGGCTGCGCTGACGGCCGGAGATGATCGGGCCCAGCGTGGTGCCGGGGTCGCGCAGGTCGCCACCCTTCAGCCCGCTGGCGGCGCCGGCCAGGGCCTGCGCAAAGCGCTCGAAGATGCCACGCTGCACGAGGATGCGCGAGGAGGCCATGCAGGCCTGACCCTGGTAGAAGAACGTACCCATGGCCGCGGCGCGCACGGCGCCGGCCAGATCGGCGTCGTCCATGATGATCAGCGGGCTCTTGCCGCCCAGCTCGAGGGTGTATTTCTTCAGCTGCTTGGCGCAGATCTCCGCGATGTGCCGGCCGACCACCGAGGAGCCGGTGAAGGTCACCGACTTCACGCGCGGGTGACCGGTGAGCACGTCACCGATGACCGCGCCGTTGCCGAGCACCACGTTGAAGCTGCCGGCCGGGAAACCGGCCTCGTGATACAGCTGCGCCACCCGCAGCGACAGCCGCGGCGCGTGCTCCGACGGCAGGTTGACGAAGGTGTTGCCGCAGGCCAGCGCCATGGCGGACTGCTTGATGACCTTGATCATCGGCACGTTGAACGGCGTGATGCCGGCGACGACGCCGA
>DQBD01000270.1 GCA_003526065.1 Gammaproteobacteria bacterium
TGCGCCTGCCAGGACGTCTCCGGCGGCACCAGGCGCACCAGCTCGACCTTCTCGAACTGGTGCTGGCGGATCATGCCGCGCGTGTCCTTGCCGTAGCTGCCGGCCTCGCGCCGGAAACACGGCGTGTGCGCCACCAGCTGCAGCGGCAGCTCGCCGGCGTCGACGATGCTGTCGCGCGCGATGTTGGTGACCGGCACCTCGGCGGTGGGAATCAGGTAATACCCGTCACGGGTGACGAACTGGTCGTCCTCGAACTTCGGCAGCTGGCCGGTGCCCAGCAGGCTGTCGGCATTGGCCAGAAACGGTACATACACCTCGGTGTAGCCGTGCTGGCGGGTGTGCAGGTCCAACATGAACTGCGTCAACGCCCGCTGCAGCGCGGCCAGTGGCCCGCGCAACAGACTGAAGCGGGCGCCGGCGATCTTGCTGGCGGTCTCGAAATCCAGTCCGCCGAGTGCCTCGCCAAGATCGACATGATCGCGCGGCTCGAAATCGAACGCCGGCGGCTGCCCCCAACGCCGCAGCTCGACGTTGTCGTCCTCGCTGCGGCCGACCGGCACCGATTCGTGCGGGAGGTTGGGGATTTCCAGGCAGTAGGCGTCGAGTGCCTCCTGCACGGCCTTCAGATCGGCCTCCAGCTGCGACAGGCGCTCGCCGACACCGGCCACCTGCGCCAGCAGCGGCGCGGCATCCTCACCGCGGCGCTTGGCCTCGCCGACCGCCTTGGACACACGGTTGCGCTCGGCCTGCAGCTGCTCGGTTTCGGTCTGCACCGCCTTGCGGCGCGCCTCCAGTTCGGCCAGGCGCGCCTGGTCCAGCGTGAAGCCGCGCGTGGCCAGTGCGGCCGCGATCTGGTCCGGTTCGCGGCGCAGCCGCTGCGGGTCGAGCACCGGTCAGCCCTTGAGCGCTTCGATGATCATCTCGGCCGCCTGCACCGTCATGCGGTTCAGCGCCTCGCGCGTGGCGGCGCCGATGTGCGGGCACAACACCACGTTGTCCAGCGTCAGCAGCTCGGGATGATTCGGCGGCTCGGCCTCGTAGACGTCGAGCCCGGCGCCGGCGATCTCGCCGGCCTTGAGCGCCGCGATCAGTGCCGGCTCGTCCACCACCTCGCCACGCGCGGTGTTGATGAAGATGGCATTGCGCTTCATGCGCGCGAACTGCGCCGTGCTGAACAGGCCACGGGTCGAATCCAGCAGCGGCACGTGCACGGTGATGTAGTCGGCGGCATCGATGACGTCATCGACCGTCTCCACCTTGCGCACACCGTGCTCGGCCATGCCGGCCGCATCCACGAACGGGTCGTAACCGACCACCTGCATGTCGAACGCCAGCGCGCGCTTGGCCACCAGCTTGCCGATGTTGCCGAAGCCGACGATGCCCAGCGTCTTGCCGGCCAGTTCCACGCCGGTGAAACGGTCGCGGTCCCAGCCTTCACCCGAGCGCACGTAACGGTCGGCGGCGGCCAGCTTGCGCGACACCGCCAGCATCAGGCCGAACACCAGCTCGGCCACCGACACCACGTTGGCCTGGGGCGTGTTGCGCACCGTAAGGCCCTTCTCCTTGGCGTAGGCGAGGTCCACCTTGTCCAGACCGCTGCCGGCACGGGCCACGATCTTCAGCTTCGCGGCGTTGTCGATGACCTGCCGGGACACCCGCGTGTAGGTCTTGATCATCAGCGCGTCGTAGTCGCCGACGATCTGGGCCAGTGTCTGCTCGTCCGTGCGCTCGCGCACGTCCACATCGAAATGGTCACGCAGCAGGTCGATACCGGCCTGCTCCAGGGTTTCCGCCACCAGGACGCGTTTTTTGCTGCTCATGCCTTGCTCAGTCCAGGTAGTGGTCCAGCACCTTGATGATGCGGTAGGCCGCCGTCACCGTCGGCACCGGAATGCCCAGCTCGCGCCCCTTGTCCACGAACGGCTTCACGATGTAGTCGACCTCGGTCTTCTTGCCGCGCACCACGTCGTCGTGCATGGACGTGCGCCCGGCGTAGCCCTGTGCCTTCATCCGCTCGCCGAAGCCCAGCAGCAGCTGCACGGCCTCGTCGTCGGTCTTGCACTCGTACACGTCCTTCAGGCGCGACAGCGGCGCGTAGAAGTTCTGTGGCTCGTAGCCCAGCGCGCTGTACACGGCCAGCAGCTCGCGGGAGATGGCCACGTAGTGCTCGGCGCCCTCGCGCAGCGTCATGCCGTCGACGAAGGTCAGATCGTCGTTGCCGGCCAGCGTGCTCACGGACCAGGCCGACGCGTTGCAGATCTGCGCCAGCTTTTCCCACAGCACCTGCTGGATGCAGTCCACCGCCTTGGCACCCAGGCCGGCCTTGTTGAAGGCGTCGGCCAGCGCCTGCGCCCGCGGGCTGACGGTGCCGTCGAGCTCGCCGAAATAGGCCGTGGTCGGCACCGTCACGTGGTTCTTGACGAAGCCCGGGGCTTCCAGGGTGCCGCCCTCGATGGCCGAGGCCCCCATCACCTTGGCCGGATCGCCGATCCACTCGGCCAGGATGCCTTCCTTGACGATGTTGTTCTGCACCGAGCAGACCGTCTTGAGGCGGTCCTTCAGGCAATCGGCGGAGGCCAGCGCCGTCTCGCTGTCCTTGGCCTTGGTCGCCAGGATCATGTAGTCGAACTCGCCCTTCGCATCGGCCGGGTTGCTGACCGCGCTCAGGTTGTCGCGAACGTGGTGCTCGCCGCGCACGCCCTCGATGCGCAGACCGTCGCGGTTGACGGCGTCGGCATGCGCCGGGCGGGCGATCAGGGTGGTGTCGACACCGGTCTCCGCCAGGTAGCCGCCGATCACCGAGCCGAGGCCACCGGCCCCCAGGATGCATACGCGCATGTCACGATCTCCACATGTAGATAAAGGGGTCCGCGCGGGCCACCGGACTTCCCGCGCCAAGCCGGCAATTGTTCTGGCCCGCCGTCGACGCTGTCAACGCGCGAACGGCGGGCCGCAGCGGTTGCAGGTCGTGACCGCGTTCCTCGTGCTCGCTGATGTCGAGGCCGGTGGTCTCCGTGTCGGCGTCCACGCGCAGGCCGGTCAGCGCGTCGATGCCCCTCAACAGCGGGTAGCTGAGCGCGCGGCTGCGCTCAGAGCGCGTCCGGACCGGTCTCGCCAGTGCGAATGCGGATCACCTGCTCGAGCGAGGTGACAAAGATCTTGCCGTCGCCGATCTTGCCGGT
>DQBD01000273.1:0-161 GCA_003526065.1 Gammaproteobacteria bacterium
GCGGCCGTAGTGCACCACCGAGCAGGTGGTGGCACAGATCGTCGCCGACGGCCGCAGGGCCTGGGCCATCGCCGCCGACCTGGCCCGGCCGGACGCCGCCGAGGCGCTGGTCGAGGCAACGCTGGCCGCGGCCGGACGGCTGGACATTCTGGTCAACAATG
>DQBD01000273.1:422-2569 GCA_003526065.1 Gammaproteobacteria bacterium
TTCTGGTCAACAATGTCGGCAATTACCCGCTGGGCGATCCGCTGGGGCTGGAGCCGGACGCGTTCCGCGCCACGCTCGAGACCAACCTCACCGCGCCCTATGCGCTGATCCGCAGTGCCCGCGCCGCCCTGGCCGCCAGTGGCCAGGGTCACGTCATCAACCTCGGTTACGCCGGGGTCGAGCACCTGGTCGCCAACACCCGTGCCATGGCCTACCAGGTTTCCAAGGCCGGCCTGCTGGTGCTCACGCGCAGCCTGGCGCAGGCGCTGGGGCCGCAGGGCGTTCGCGTCAACATGGTCTCGCCCGGACACCTGGACTACTCGGTGGATATTCCGGACGACATCGGCGCCCACGTGCCGCTGGCGCGCCCGGCGCAGGTGGCCGATATCGCGGGTGCGGTGCTGTTTCTGCTGTCGACGGCCGGCGGTTACATCACCGGTGCCAACATCGACGTGGCCGGCGGTTACCGGCTGAGCCTGGCCGACACCCTGGAATGAGCCGGGCGCCGGCCGGCGTCAGTCGGCGCGCGCCGTGACCGGGTGGCGGGTCTTGCCATAGCGGCTGATGATCCCGGCCACGTACTGGCGGGTCTCGGCATACGGCGGCAGCCCGCCGTGGCGGGCGACGGCGCCTTCGCCGGCGTTGTAGCCGGCCAGGGCCAGGCGCACGTCGCCGCTGAACTGGCCCAGCAGCCAGCTCAGGTAGGCCATGCCGCCGCGCAGGTTCTGTTCGGCGTCCCACGGGTTGGTGACGCCAAAGCGCTCGGCGGTGGCCGGAATCAGCTGCATCAGGCCCTGGGCGTTCTTCGGCGAGCGGGCGTCGGTGCGAAAGGCCGATTCGGCCGCCACCACCTGCTTGACCAGTTCCGGGTCGAGTGCGTACTGCGGTGCCAGGCGCTCGATCATCTTCTCGACCGCCTGGCGGCCCGGCGAGATGACGGTTGCCGTCGCCGGCGGCGTGCCGCTGATCACGGTCGGTGGCTCGTACTTGCGCGGGCCGCGGCGGGCGGCGTAGTTGGCCGCCTTCAGGCTCGGCTTGCTCAGGGCCCGGTCGCTGAACACGGTGTGGCCGCCGGGCGTGCGGTAAATGAACACCTCGGCCTGTGCCTGGCCTGCCCACAGGGCCAGCAAGATCATTCCCCAGCGCCGCATAGTCCTGTTCACCGTCTCCCTGCCCGGCGTCGTTCGCCACGGACGTCAAGCATACCCGTGGCGGGTCGATAGTGTGTTGAACTGTTCAACGTCTGCCCGAGGGCGTCACTTGAGCACGTGACCATGAACGAGACCGAACCGCACGATGCCGATGACCGGCGCGCACTGCGCCAACTGCAGGGGCAGGTCGAATTCGTCTCCATGACCGCCGAGCTGCTCACGGCAGCGCGCTCGCACGTGCGCATCCTGGCGCAGGCGGCAGACCTGGGGTACCTCGCCCACGGCGAGGTGATCGAGGCCCTGCGGGCGCTGATCCGGCGCAGCCGGCGCACCCGCATCGAACTGCTGTTGCCGCCGGAGGTGGCGCGGGACGAGCGTGGCCGCGCGCTGTGGGACCTCGCCCAGCGCCTGACCAGCTTCATCAGCGTGCACCGTCTGGCCGATGAGGACGCGCAGCAGCCCGAAGCCTGGCTGACCGCGGATGGACGCGGCTATCTCCACCGCGCCCAGGCGGAGCGCCTGCGCGGCGAGGGCAGCCTGCTGGCGCCCGCCCGCGTGCGGGACCTGGACGAGCGCTTCGCGGCCCTGTGGCAGCACGGCGCGCCGGACCCGGACATGCGCCGGCTGCACGTGTGATCAGGCGCCGGCGCGCCGCCTGGCTGCTGCTGGGCCTGGCCCTGCTGGTCGGCGTCGCCACGGCGCGGCCGCAGATCGTCACCCTCACCCTGCAGCAGCGCCCGGCTGCCGAGCTGGTGCCCTTGCTGCAACCCCTGCTGCAGGAGCGCGAGCGGGTCAGCGGCGACGGGCACACGCTGCTGCTCAGTGCCGAACCGGCGCGGCTGGAACAGCTGCGCGCCGCGGTGGCGCAGCTGGACCGCGCGCCGCGGCGCCTGCGCATCACCGTGCGGCAGGTCTTGAGCGCCGATGAGCGCCTGCACGGCGCCGGGGGCGACGACGCAGCGCGTCGGGTGGTGGGGGCTGGCGACCGGTCGGGTC
>DQBD01000191.1 GCA_003526065.1 Gammaproteobacteria bacterium
TACCCGGCGCCGAACAGGCGCCACCACGGGCGGAGCGCGGGCGCCGGCCGGCGCAGTGTCCGGGCTAGGAGCCGGACTGCCCTTCGGGCGCCTCGAGCGGCGCCGGGTAGCCGAACAGGCCGCGGTTTCGGATCAGTTCCGCCACCACGGGCGGCACCTGCCTGGCCCAGCCGGGCGCGTCGACACGCAGCGCCGGCAGCACCTGGCGCCAGTCGATGTCGAGCGCCGCCGGGTTGAAGCCGCCGAGCGCCTGGATGCGACCGGCCTCGTGCAGGTGACGATAGATGTGCTGCACGGCAGGGTTCGGCTCGAAGGTGTCGGCGGTCACGAGCTGACCGTCGGCACCACGCGCCGGGTACACGTACATCCAGGTCTTGTCGCAGAACAGGCGCCCGAACGCCTCCAGGATGCCGCCCTCGAGGTCGTCGTAGAACGCGGGGCTGAAGATATCGCGCAGGTTGTCCAGCCGCGCCACGATGCCGATGCGACCCTGCGTGTAGCGGCGCAGGAAGGCCCGCAGGCGGAAATAGCGCAGGTAGTCGGACACCAGCACGTAGTAGCCGAGCGCGGTCAGGGTGTCGACACGGGCCAGGAAGTCCGCGTTGTCGACCCGGTCGCCGTCCTCCATGACGGTGGCCATGGTCATCTCGGCCACCGGCAGCACGTCGTCGATGTCGCTGCCAAAGGCCGCCAGGCCGGCCATGAACATGTCCTCGTGCCGGCGCGTCACCGGGCGGAAGTTGGAACGCACCGCCAGCACGTCCTTGCGCCGCAGCGCCTCGCCCGGCTGCACCACGTGGCCGTCGGGGTCGAACATGACCGCCCGCGTCAGCCAGCTGCGGATCAGGTGCAGGTTCAGCAGGCGGTTTTCGCAATCGGCGAAGTCCGGGCCGCTGAACTCGATCATGTCGATCTCGATGCGGTCCGAACCGGCGCTGGCGCCGCCGGACAGGTCGTCGGCCAGGCTTTCGATCAGCTTTTCCGGCGACTGGGCGTGATGGAAGGCGCCGTAGATCAGGTTCACACCCAGGATGCCCAGCGCTTCCTGCTGGGCACGGGCGTCGGCGTCGAGCATGCGCACGTGCAGCACGATGTCGTTCGGCGGACCGCCGGGGCGCAGCTGCAGGCGCACACCCAGCCAGCCGTGACACTCGGACCGGCGCTTGTAGCTTTGCGCCGCCACCGTGGCGGCGTAGGCAAAGAACGTGGTCTCCGACTCGCGCCGCCCTTCCAGGCGCTCGATCAGCAGGCCGAACTCGTGCTCCAGCATGCGCGCCAGGCGTGCCCGGCTGACATACCGCCCTCCCGGCGCGCGGCCGTAGATGGCGTCCGAGAAGGTCATGTCGTAGGCCGACATGGTCTTGGCCACGGTGCCGGCGGCGCCGCCGGCGCGAAAGAAATACCGCGCCGTCTCCTGCCCGGCGCCGATCTCGACGATGCTGCCGTACTGCGCCGGGTCGAGGTTGACCGCCAGTGCCTTCTGCAAGGCGCCCGGCGCTTCCATCAGCAGCGCCGGGGTGATGTGGGCGTCGACGTCGGAGGACGTGTCCATACGCGGCCGCCGCTCAGGCAGCGGCCATGAACTGCCGCAGCACGTAGTTGAGGATGCCGCCGTGACGGTAGTACTCGACCTCGATCGGCGTGTCGATGCCGGCCACCACCGAAATGTCACGCTCGCTGCCGTCGGCAGCCGTCACGTGCAAGGTCAGCTCCTGGCGCGGCTTGAGGCCATCGCCCAGGTCCGGCAGCGAGAACGTCTCCTCGCCGGTCAGCCCCAGGGACTGCGCGTTGTCGCCTTCCTTGAAGCGCAGCGGCAGCACGCCCATGCCGATCAGGTTCGAGCGGTGGATGCGCTCGAAGCTCTCGGCCAGCACGGCGCGCACGCCCAGCAGGAAGGTGCCCTTGGCGGCCCAGTCGCGCGACGACCCGGCACCGTACAGCTTGCCGGCCAGCACGATCAGCGGCGTGCCGTCCTGCTTGTAGCGCATGGCGGCGTCGTACACCGACATCTGCTCGTCGGTCGGCAGGTAGCGGGTCCAGCCACCCTCCTTGGGAGCCACCAGCGCGTTCTTCAGGCGGATGTTGGCGAAGGTGCCACGCGTCATCACGCGGTCGTTGCCGCGCCGCGAGCCATAGCTGTTGAAGTCGGCCTTCTGCACGCCGTGCTCCATCAGGTAGCGCGCGGCCGGCGAGTCGGCGGCAATGTTGCCGGCCGGCGAGATGTGGTCGGTGGTGACGAAATCACCCAGCATCAGCAGCGCCCGCGCCTGCTTCAGTGGCGCGATCGGCGCCGGCTGCGGCGGGAAGTTCTCGAAGTACGGCGGGTGCTGGATGTAGGTGGAATCCTCGCGCCAGCTGTACACCGCGGACTGCGTGTCGGCGGCAATGGCGTTCCATTCCGGGTTGCTCTGCGCCACGTTGCCGTATTCCTGCCGGTACAGGGCCGGATCGCTGGCCGCCGCCATGGCCTCGGCCACCTCGGCGCCGCTCGGCCAGATGTCGCGCAGGTACACCGGCTGCCCGTCGCTGCCGGTGCCGATCGGCTCGCGCTCGAAATCGATGTCCACCCGGCCGGCCAGTGCGTACGCCACCACCAGCGGCGGCGAGGCCAGGTAGTTGGCGCGCGTGTGCGGGCTGACGCGGCCCTCGAAGTTGCGGTTGCCGGACAGCACCGCCGCGGCCACCAGGTCGCCGGCGTTGATGGCATCGACCACCGGCTCGTCCAGCGGGCCGGAGTTGCCGAT
>DQBD01000240.1:0-188 GCA_003526065.1 Gammaproteobacteria bacterium
CAGATCAACGGCACCACCGGCTACGAGGAGGCTGCCGCCCAGGGCCTGGTGGCGGGTCTGAATGCCGCCCGCCGCGCCGGCGGACAGGAGCCGTGGTGGCCGCGACGCGACCAGGCCTACATGGGTGTGCTGATCGACGACCTGACCACCCGCGGCACGCGTGAGCCGTACCGCATGTTCACCTCGCG
>DQBD01000240.1:490-10745 GCA_003526065.1 Gammaproteobacteria bacterium
CTGTGGCTGCGCGAGGACAACGCCGACCAGCGCCTGACGGAAGCCGGTCGAGAGCTTGGCCTGGTGGACGACACCCGCTGGCAGCGCTTTTGCCGCATGCAGGACACCATCGCTGCCGAGACGCGGCGCCTGGGCGCCGTGCTGGTGCGCGCCCAGGCACTCGATGACGGCCAGCAGGCACTGCTCGGCGGGCCGCTGTCGCGCGACACCACGGCGCTCGAACTGCTGCGCCGGCCGGGCATCGACTACGCGGCCCTGCACCGCCTGCCGGGGCTCGGTGAACCGCACGCCGACACCGCTGCCACCGCGCAACTGGAGATCGACATCAAGTACGACGGCTACCTGGCACGCCAACGGGCGGAAATCGAGCGCCAGCGCCATCACGAACACACCGCCCTGGCCGCCGACCTCGACTACGCCGCCATCCGCGGCCTGTCGCACGAGGTGCAACAGAAGCTCGCCGCCGCCAAGCCGGCCACCGTCGGCCAGGCCAGCCGCGTCCCCGGCGTGACGCCGGCGGCCATCTCGGTGCTGCTGGTGCACCTCAAGCGTCAGCGCCGCGCCGCCGATGCCGCCTGAGGACACGCCGGCCTGGGCCGAGGCGGCGGCGGTGCTGGATACCGGCCTGGCACGCCTTGACCTCGACCTGCCGGCGACGGCGCGTGACACGGCGCTGCACCTGCTGCGGCTGCTGGCAACCTGGAACCACCACTACAACCTCACCGCGCTGCACACCCCGAGCGACATGGTCACCGGCCACCTGCTCGACAGCCTGGCGGTTTTGCCGCACCTGCCCGCGCTGCGGCTGCTGGACGTCGGCACCGGCGCCGGCTTCCCCGGCCTGCCACTGGCCATCGCCCGTCCGCAGGTGGCGCACGTGCTGCTCGACAGCAACCTCAAGAAGACGCGCTTCGTACAGCACGCCGCCCTGACGCTGGGACTGGCCAACGTCGAGGTGGTACGGGCACGGGCCGAGCAGTACCGGCCAACGCCACCGTTTCCGGTGGTCGTCGCCCGCGCCTTCGCGCCCCTCGGCCGCCTGCTGCGCACGCTCGGCCACCTGTGCGCGCCCGGCGGGCGCATCTATGCCCTCAAGGGCCCGGCGGCGGCGAACGAGTTGGCCGACCTGCCACCCGGTTTCCTTCACGTGGACTCCGTGCCCCTGCCGGCACTGACCGGTGGACGCCAACGCACGCTGCTGATCCTGGCCCGCGCCGATGCCGCCTGACGCTGCGGCGCGGACAGCCGAAAAGCCTGCCGCGACATCCTGCTAAAGTGTCGCCGCCCGACGGACCCTGAAGCCTGCCATGCCACGCATCATCGCCATCGCCAATCAGAAAGGCGGAGTCGGCAAGACCACCACCAGCGTCAATCTGGCCGCCGGCCTGGCGCGCGCCCGGCAGCGGGTGCTGTTGATCGACCTGGACCCGCAGGGCAACGCCACCACCGGCTGCGGCGTCGACAAGCGCGAGGCCACCCCGGCCACGCTGGAAGTGCTCACCGGCGAAGTGCCGCTGAGCGCTGCCCGCCGACCCAGCAGCGCCGGCTTCGACGTGCTGCCGGCCAACGCGGACCTGACCGCCGCCAAGGTGCTGCTGCTGCAGCAGGAACGCCGCGAGTTCCGCCTGCGCGATGCCATCGCCGGCCTGGAAGACGGCTACCAGTACATCCTGATCGACTGCCCGCCGGCGCTCGACATGCTGACCGTCAACGCGCTGACCGCCGCCGGCTCGGTGCTGATTCCCATGCAGTGCGAGTACTACGCGCTCGAAGGGCTGTCGGACCTGCTCGACACCATTTCCGACATCGCCGCCAGCGCCAACCCCGGCCTGCACGTGGAAGGCGTGCTGCGCAGCATGTTCGACCCGCGAAGCCGCCTGGCACGCGACGTTTCCGAGCAGTTGCAGAAGCACTTCGGCGAGCGCCTGTACCGCACCGTGATCCCCAGAAACATTCGCCTGGCAGAGGCACCCAGCCACGGTCTGCCGGTGCTGGACTACGACCGCAGCTGCGTCGGCAGCACGGCGTTCCTCACCCTGGCCGGCGAGATGCTGCGCCGGCACCACCTGAAGGCCACCTGATGACGCAAAAACGTGGGCTCGGCCGCGGTCTGGAGGCGCTGCTGAGCAGCACCCCATCGGCCAGCGGCCAGGAACGGCTGACCCGCCTGCCGATCGAGCACATCGAGCGCGGGCGCTACCAGCCGCGGCGACACATCGGCGAGGAGGAACTGGCGTCCCTGGCCGACTCCATCCGCGCCCAGGGTGTCGTGCAGCCGGTGGTGGTGCGGCGCGTGGGCGACAACCGGTATGAGCTGATCGCCGGCGAGCGGCGCTGGCGCGCCTCGCAACTGGCCGGCCTGCACGAGCTGCCGGCCATCGTGCGCGACGTACCGGACGAAGACGCCGCCGCCGTGGCGCTGATCGAGAACATCCAGCGCCAGGACCTGAACGCCATGGAAGAGGCGGACGCGCTGGAACGGCTGATGCGCGAGTTCGGCCTCACCCACGAGCAGGTGGCGCGCGCCGTTGGCCGCTCGCGCACCGCGGTCAGCAACCTGCTGCGCCTGCGCCAACTGACGCCGGCCGTGCGCGAACTGGTGGAACGCCGCCAGCTCGACATGGGGCATGCCCGCGCACTGCTGGCGGTGACCGGCGCCGACCAGGTGGAACTGGCCCGGCGCGTGGTGGCGAACGGCCTGTCCGTGCGGCAGACCGAACAGCTGGTGGCGCGGCACTTGCGTGGCGAGACGCCACCGGCGCCGCGTGCACCCGACCCGGACGTGCGCCAGCTCGAGCAGCGCCTGGCCGATCAGCTGGGCGCGCGCGTCGCCATCGAGCACGGCCGCCGTGGCGGGCGACTGGTCATCCGCTACAACAGCCTGGACGAACTGGACGGCATCCTGGCACACATCCGCTGACCCACGGCGGGCCGCGGCGGGTTGTTCCGGGCACGCCCGCCGGCCCGGGCACGTGGCACCTCAGCTGCGGCTTCCGCGCTCGGTCACCTCGACCTCCTCCACGTGGGAGGCAATGCTCAGCCCGCGCCGGCGCAGCAGCGCTTCAAGGCTGGTCGCGTCCTCCGGCGGCGCCTCACCGCTCGGCGTGTTCTCGGGCGTCTCGTCCGACGGCGCGTCCGCAACGTCCGGCGGCGTGCCGAAATCGCGCTCGCCTTCACCCTCATCCTGCGACGAATGCGTCCAGGCCGGCTCGCTCACGTCGACATCCTGCGCAGGGCCTTCGGCCGTCCCCTCCGCACCGGTCACCGGCGGCTGCATCGGCGCCACCTCGTCCAGCTCGCCAGGCAGCGCGTCGACGTCGACCGCGTCGGCCTCGTGCGGGGTGGTTGCCGGCCCCATCGGGTCGTGCAGCGCGCGGCCATCATCGACACTTGGCGCCTGTTCATCGGGCGGTGCGCCACCCTCAGGGGCGTCCGGCAATGACGCACCGGATGGCTCGGCGGCATCCTCGTTGGCAGCCTGCCCCCCGACCTTTGCCTGCGACGGCGCGTCGATCTCCACCACCGTCACGGCATCGGCCGCCGGTTCAGACAGGTCCTCGGCACCGAGCAAGGCTTCGATCTCCGACTCGCCTTCCCAGTCCCACACGCGCTCCCCGGCCTGGGCCCGGTCCAGAATCTCGTCCAGCACTTCCAGGAACGCTTCCTGCTCGAACATGGACACACACACCTGATCCATGCCCTGACGGATACGCCGCGTCATGCGCGGCCGCAACTCCGCCAGTCGCTGGCTGGCAGCCCCTTCCTTGGGGGAAACACTCCACAACAGCGCGTCGACCGTGGCCAGCGCCTGCCACCAGGGTGAACTGTCCATGCCGTAGCGTTGCAGGCAATCGACCAGATACTGTCGCCAGTGGGTCTGCAGGAAGGCGTCGACCGGATCGGGCAGCCGACCGACCCGGCGCCGGCGGTCGGCCAGCTCTTTGTCCGCATGGGCGGCCAGCGATTTGCGGTGTGACTGACCGATCTCCTCGCTGACCGGCGCGGGCAACGCCAGACCGCGCAGGTCCGCCAGGCTGTTCTCGGCCGTGGCGGCGAACGTACGCTGGTCATCCATGCAGGCTTCCGTGAAGCTGTCGACCATGCTGCAGAGCACCTGCTGCTGCTGCGTGGTCAACGGCTCGTGCCAGGAACGCGTCACGGCGATGAGTTGATCGAAAAACCGCCGCCCCAGATGCGTGCGCCGCGCCAACATGCCGCGATCACGCAACGCCAGGCGAAGGAAGGGGATCTGCAGACGGGCTATCTGCAGGCGCGCGGACACCGGTACCGCGTCGTCCGTGAACACGGCATCGAACAGCAGCGCCACCATGTCCAGCACGACCTGCGGCGACAAATCGCCACCCGCCGACGAACTGGCAACACGCGCCAGATCGATGGACGCCGAACGGCTGCGGCTGCCCGGCCGATCATGCTGCTGCAGCGTCGCCAGCAGCTTGAGGACCTCGCCCTTCTGACCACCGCCGGCGAGGGCATTCTGAATCAGGTCGCTCAGGTCGATCTCGCCCACCGCCACCCGCTCGTCACCCGGCAGCGCCTGTCCCTGCAGGGGCGGCAGGTCGACCTGCACCGGCGACGTTCCCGGCTCGGCGGCCGGATCGACCAGAGCCACGGCCAGGTCGCGATACATGCGCGGCAACACCGTGCCGACGTGACGCTCGAAAAACTTCAGCACGATCAGACGCACGGCGGGATCGGCCGGCGTATCCCGACAGGCCGCCTCGAACGCCGCGAAGACCTGCCGCGGCCCCACCAGCTCGTCGCCCGCCGGCGCGCCGACCGCCAACGCCAGCCCGTCGCGCACACCCCGCAGCGCGTCGGCACACTCGGCCTCCGCCCAACGCACCGCAGCCGTCAGCGCAATGACCTCGTTCTGATCGACCCCGCCCACGTGCCGCTCCGCCGGGCCGTCACCCCGTTCGAGGGCATCCCAGCAAGCCGACAGCTTGTCCAGGAAACGGGTTTCGATGGTTTCGCGCCCCAGCCGCAGCTCGCGGATGGCGTCGAAATAGTTTCCGCGCTCCAGCTCGTCATCCGACGACTGCGCCAAATCGAACAGGGCATCGTCGAGCTTGCCCAGCATGACGCCAAAAGCGTCCCGCACCGCGCCAAGGAATGCCTGGCGCGCGGCACCGAGCACCGAACCGTCTTCGGTGCCAGCCGCGTTGTGCCGGAAAGGCGTGGATGGGCTCATAGCGATCTCGTCAGCGACTTGGGCACCCAGGGCACCGAGCGCATTTCAACCTCACGCGAAGCAACGCTGCCACCGCGGCAAATCATCACCAGGCACCGGAATCAGCTGAATACCGTGCAGGAAGTCCGGCGCCACCGGGCGTGACCAGCGTACCTCGCCGCACAGAAAGAACTTGCCCGGCACACCGCTCACGTTGACCCACAATTCCAGCCGCACGCCAGGCTCGAGCTGCCTGTCCAGCCACAGGCCAAGCCCGCCGGCCGACACGTCGCAGGTACGTGACGGCAACGTTGCTCCCGCCAACTCCGGCGCCCCGTCTGCATTCACCACCTGGATCAACAGCCGCTCATCGCGGGATCGGCGCCGACTGCTGCGCCGTTCTGCTTCGTCCGGCATTGTCATCGCCACACTTGAAGTTGGTTTGATCGTAACTGTCATGGGGGATCGTACACCCGTCGGCCCACCTTGGACTCCGTATCGGACTGAACGAAAAAAACTTTACCCAGTGGCCGAAGCCAACGCATGAGCCGCACGCGTGGTCTGCGGCAAACGGTAACGAGTGGTGCAGGCCATCACCAGCTGTACGGCGTACGGCAGACTCACCCGATGCCCCGTCGACACGAACACCGGCTTGACGCCCGCACGCGTGCGCAGCACCGCACCCACCACCTCGCCCCGGTGGTGCAGCGCCACCCAGGCACCGCGCCGATCTGGCACGCGCCCGTGCTCCCCCACCAGGCGCGTCTTGGCAACGCCGACCGTCGGCAGGCCGGTCAGCACGCCAAGATGGCAGGCAATGCCAAAACGGCGCGGATGGGCGCGTCCCTGACCATCGACCAGCAACACATCGGGGAGCACCGCCAGCTTCGACAGGGCCGCCAGCACGACCGGCAGTTCACGAAACGACAGCAGTCCCGGCACATAGGGAAACCCAACCGGACACTGCGCCACCACCTGCTCGACCGGGTCGAGCCCGGGAAACGCCAGTGCGGCAATCGCCGCCCGCGCCGTCGATCCGCCGCCGGGGAACCCCACATCGACACCAGCCACCCGCCGCACCGGCCCGACACGGTCCTCGACGATCACCCGGTGTGCCAGATCGCGCTGCAGCGCCACCGCCTCGGCAGCGCTGCGCGGCCAGCGTGAACCCGCCACGGTGCTAAGCTCTGGCGCCATGTCAGCCCTCGACTCCGCCCACGCCCTGGCCGCTGCCGTTGCACAGGCACTGTACGCCCGCGACCCGGCCGCCCGCCAGCTCGGCATCACGATCCGCCACTGCGCGCCCGGCCGCGCCGAACTCGCCATGACCGTGGCCGATTTCATGTTGAACGGTCACGGCACCTGTCACGGCGGCTACCTGTTCACGCTTGCCGATACGGCGTTCGCGTATGCCTGCAACAGCGGCAACGAATTCACCGTCGGCCAACACGCCAGCATCGATTACCTGCGCCCGGCACGGGCGGGGGACACGCTGATCGCCGTCGCCCGGGAAGTGAAGCGAGGCCCGCGCAGCGGCATTTACGACGTCACCGTACTGGGGGCGGACGACGAGCCGGTGGCACTGTTCCGCGGCCTGTCGCGCAGCCGTCCCGGCACGCCGGTGATCAACGACACGGCACCCTAGGCAACGCTACATGCCGCGCGCCTTGGCCTCGTCCCACAGGCGATCCAGTTCCGCCAGCGTGCACTCCTTGGCACGTCGGCCGGACGCGTGCAGACGATCCTCGATATAGGCAAAACGTCGCTCGAACTTGGCGTTGCCACGGCGCAGGGCTTCCTCGGCATCGAGTTCGAGGTGCCGCGCCAGGTTGGCCATCACGAACAGCAGATCGCCCAGTTCGTCGGCCATCGCCTCGCGCTGGCCACTGCCAAGCGCTTCGCGCAGCTCCGCCAGCTCCTCGTCCAGTTTGTCCAGGACCGGGGTCAGATCCGGCCAGTCGAAACCCACGCGCGCCGCCCGCTTCTGCAGTTTCTGCGCCCGCTTCAGGGCCGGCAACGCCAACGCCACGCCGGCCAACACCCGCTCACCGCCGTCCCGACCCACCCGTTCGGCCGCCTTGGCGGTCTCCCAGGCATCGGCCCGCTCGGCATCGGTTTCGAACTGCGCGTGCCCGAACACATGCGGGTGGCGGCTCACCAGCTTGTCGCAAATACCCGCCGCCACGTCCTCGAAATCAAACAGCCCGGCCTCCTGCGCCATCTGGGCGTGGAACACCACCTGCAGCAGCAGGTCGCCCAACTCCAGGCGCAGGTCGTCGTAGTCGCGCCGGGCAATGGCATCGGCCACTTCATAGGCTTCTTCGAGCGTATACGGTGCCACGCTGGCGAAATCCTGACGCAGGTCCCAGGGACAGCCGCCCTGCGGGTCACGCAGACGGGCCATTAATTCGAGTAGACGGCGGGTGTTTTGCATGGCCCCGATTATCGTGCTTTCTGTCCGTGCCCGCGCGGCAGTTTCCAGGAAAGCAAAATATTACATTTCAATAACAGCCGCTTAATAAATAAGTAACAAAGAACCGCCAGACTGCCGGCATTTCAATCACACGGACGCCGCGCATGACGCCAGCACAACAGCCGCCCCGGCATTACCGCACGGTCTGGATCTCGGATGTACACCTGGGCTTTCGCGGCTGCCGGGCGGACTTTCTGCTGGATTTCCTGCACCGAGTCACCTGTGACCGGCTGTACCTGGTCGGCGACATCGTCGACTTCTGGGAGATGCGCCGCGGACTGTATTGGCCTCAGGCGCACAACAACGTGGTACGCACCCTGCTGGGCAAGGCCAAACACGGCACCGAGGTGATCTACGTACCCGGCAACCACGACGAGCTGCTGCGCGAGCATGACGGCCTGCAGATGGGCAACCTGTCGGTCCGTGGCCGGGTAGTGCACACCACCGCAGACGGGCGACGGCTGCTGGTCATGCACGGCGACGAGTTCGACAGCGTGGTGCAGTGCAGCCGCCTGCTGGCGCTGGCCGGCAGCCGTGCCTACGCGCTGCTGCTGCGTGCCAACCGGCTGGTCAACTTCGTGCGCACCAAGCTCGGCCTGCCGTACTGGTCACTGGCCGGCCACTTGAAGCACAAGGTCAAGAACGCGGTCAGCTTCATTTCCAACTTCGAGTCGGCCGTGGCCATGGCAGCCCGCCGGCACGGCGTGGACGGCGTGGTCTGCGGCCACATCCATCGGGCCGAGATCAGCACCATGGGCAATGTGCTCTACCTGAACTGCGGCGACTGGGTGGAGAGCTGCACCGCGCTGGTAGAACGTGAGGACGGCGGCATCGAGCTGCTGCACTGGTCCGACCAACAGCACGCGCTGAAGGCACAGGCGGCGATACCCGCCCTCGCCGCATGAAGATCGTACTGGTCAGCGATGCCTGGCAACCGCAGGTTAACGGCGTCGTCACCACCCTGACACGCACCTGCGCCGAACTGAATGCCCTGGGCCATCAGGTCGAAGTGATCGGACCCGGCCGCTTTCGCACCCTGCCCTGCCCGGGCTACCCCTCCATCCGCCTGGCGGTCATGCCCGGACGCACGCTCGTCCGTCTGCTCGACACACTGGCGCCCGACGCCATTCACATCGCCACCGAGGGGCCGCTCGGCCAGACGGCACGGCGCTATTGCCTGAGCCGCCAACTGGCGTTCACCACGGCGTATCACACGCAATTTCCCGAGTACCTGGCGCTTCGATCCCCCATCCCGGCACGCTGGACCTACCGGTTGATGCGTCGCTTTCATGCGCCGGCCGCGCGCACCATGGTGGCCACCGCCTCTCAGCAGGCGGTGCTCGAACAACACGGTTTCACCCACCTGGCGCGCTGGAGCCGCGGGGTCGATACAGCCGTGTTCCGGCCGCGCGACAAGGACTTCCTGCTGGCGCCGCGACCGATCGCCATGTACGTCGGCCGCGTGGCGGTGGAGAAGAACCTCGACGCCTTCCTGTCGCTGGATCTGCCCGGCAGCAAGTACGTGGTCGGCGACGGGCCCGCCTTGCCGGCGCTGCGCGCGCGTTACCCGACAGTCCGCTTCACCGGCTTCAAGCACGGCGAGGACCTCGCCCGCCACCTGGCGGCGGCCGACGTGTTCGTGTTCCCGAGCCGTACCGACACCTTCGGCCTGGTGCTGCTGGAGGCAATGGCCAGCGGCGTGCCGGTGGCGGCCTACCCGGTAACCGGCCCCAGGGACGTGGTGGTACCCGGTGTCACCGGCGCTCTGCACGAGGACCTGGGGCGCGCGGCGCGCCAGGCGCTGCACCTGGACCCGGCGGCCTGCGTGTCCCACGCCAGTGCCTACTCCTGGCGCAACGCCACGCTGCAGTTCCTGAGCAACCTTGCGCCGCTCAGACAGGCCACAGCGCAGCTGGAGATGCGTCCGCCCCGGAATGTCGGCTGCCTTTGAGAGCACCGGGTGGCAGCAGCGACGTTATAGACTTGCACCGTGGGTGCGCCGTCACCCGACCGTGGCGCACCGCCTGCCTTTTTTCCGCCGCAGGAGCATACGGTGAACAAGTCCATGGTTCTGGTCATCGCCGACAAGTCCCGGGCACGGCTGTTCAAGGCCGACACACCGCTCGGACCGATCACTGAAATCGAAGCCTTCGCCCACCCCAAGGGGCGGTTGCCGGCCCGCGAACTGGTCAGCGACGCGCACGGTCGCGCCTTCGACAGTGCCGGACAGGGCCGGCATGCGATGGAAAACGACGTCGACCCACGCCGCCAGGAAGCCCTGCGTTTCGCCACCGCGCTGGCCGAACGGCTCGAACAGGGCCGCGTGCGACGCGAGTTCGACCGCCTGGGCCTGGTGGCGTCACCACAGTTTCTGGGACTGCTGCGCGATGCGCTGTCGGACGCCTGCCGCGCACAGGTGTGCCTGGAACTGGACAAGGACCTGACGCAGCTCGGCCAGGCACGCGACATCCGCGAACGGCTGCCGGAAAAGCTCTACTCCACGCTGTAAGCGCGCGCGGCGCGCCAGCCCGCCGCAACCGGTCGGCGCCTTATCGGCGCCGACCGACGATGCTTCCGGTGCCGCCAGTGCC
>DQBD01000098.1 GCA_003526065.1 Gammaproteobacteria bacterium
AAGCTCGCCGCGATGCACCGGCGGCGGCGCGTCCTCGACCAGAACCTCCAAGCACGCCTCGCGCAGCGCCGCCCAGACCGCGTCCGGGAAGCAGGCATCGTCGCGGTAGCGCGGGATCACGTGCCAGTGCAGGTGCGGCACCTGGTTGCCGAGGCTGGCCAGGTTGATCTTGGCCGGTGCCAGCGTCCGCCGCTGCGCCGCTTCCACGGCGAACACCCGTTGCATCAGGGCGTCACGGTCGGCCGGCGGCAGGTCGGTCATCTCGGCCACATGCGCGTTCCAGATGACGCGGCAAAAGCCGGGGAAGTTGGCGTCGTCGACCAGCACCACGCGCGTTTTCGTGTCATGCCAGAGCACGGTTTCGTCGCGCGCCTGGCACAGCGGGCAGTGAGGGTGCTGGGCGCTGGTCATGGCGTGGATTGTGCCTTCCGTCAGGTGCCGCGGCCAGCCGCTTGCCCACCTGTGGCACCGCAGCCACAATCGCCGCTCATCGGTGTGCGTCTGTCGGGCACCGACACTAACCGAGCCGGACACCGGCCGCAGGAGGAGAAATCATGCCGTATCGTGACATTCGCCAGTTCATTGCGCGCCTGGACGCCGCCGGCGAGCTGCTGGAGATCGACGCCGAGGTCGATCCCAATGAAGAACTCGGCGCCGTGTGCCGCAAGGTGCTGGACGAGGGCGGCCCGGCTCTGCTGTTCAACAACGTCAAGGACTACCCGTACCCGGTGTTCACCAACATGATGGGCACCAAGGATCGCATTGCGCTGGCCATGGACGTGCCGCTGGAGCAGGTTGGCGAGACCTTCCTCGGCCGTTCGCGCAGCCGCCCCTGGCCGCAGGCGCGCATGACCCACAGCGCGCCGTGCAAGGAGGTGGTGATCCCGGAAGCCGAACTGCGCCTGGAAGATCTGGTGCCGCCGGCCGTCAACAACCCGGACGATGGCGGTGCCTTCCTGAACTACGGTCTGGTGGTGATGAAGGATCCGGACAGCGGCCGGCGCAACATGGGCATTTATCGCCTGCAGCTGCGTCCCGGCAACCGCACCGGCATCTGGTCCAGTCCCACGTCGCACGCGGGCACCATCCGCGCCAAGAACGACCTGCGGGGCCAGCCGACCGAGGTGGCGGTGGCCATCGGCGGCGACCCGCTGCTGTACCTGGCGTCCCAGGTGCAGGGCCTGAACCTGGGTGACGACGAGATGGAGCTGGCCTCGGCCCTGCGCGGCGGCGAGCCGGTGGAGCTGGTCAAGTGCGACACGGTGGACCTCGAAGTGCCGGCTGACGCGGAGATCGTGCTCGAGGGCCGCATCCTGCACGGCGTGCGCGAGGCCGAGGGGCCTTACGGCGAGTATCCCGGTTACTACGGACCGGTCGGCGAGCAGCCGGTGATCCAGTTCCACCACGCCACGCGCCGGCGCAGCCCGGTGTATGTGCATACCTACATCGGCGTGCCGCCGTCGGACACCCACGCGCTGGGACAGATGATGGGCGAGGCCGGCCTGACCGCCAAGTTGCGCAACGACGTGGCGCCAACGGTGAAGGAGGTCTACTGCGCGCTCGACATGCACACCGTGGTGGTGGCGCTGAAGAAGACCTACGAGGAGCAGGCCAAGCACGTCATCTACGCGCTGTGGGCGACGCGCACGGCCAAGACCGTGATCGTGGTCGACGACGACATCGATCCGCGCAACCAGGAAGAGGTCTACTGGGCCATCGCCAACCGCAGCCACGCACCGCGTGACGTGATGATGGGCGACGGGTTCGGCACCATCGGCCCGGCCATCGACAAGTACGGGGACGGCATCGCCAGCAAGCTCGGTATCGATGCCACGGCGCCGTTGAAGGGTTATCCCGCCATGTCGCGTCCGCGGCCGGAAATGGCCGCCCGCGTGCGTGAGCGCTGGGGTGAGCTGACCGCGTCAAAGAAGACCAAGCTGCGCCGCAGCGGCTGACGGCGCGCCGCGCTAGGTGCTGCCTGCCGTCACCTGGTCGGCGTGGTGGCAGGCCACGGTGTGGCCGCCGTCGCGTGCCGTCGTCGGTGGGTATTCTTGCCGGCAGCGCGCGTCGGCCAGCGGGCAGCGCGGGTGGTAGTGGCAGCCGGACGGCGGTGACGCGGCAGAGGGCGGGTCGCCGGCGGCGATGCGCACCGGCGGCGCGTCCAGCGCCACCCGCGGCACCGCTGCCAGCAGGGCGCGCGTGTAGGGGTGGGCCGGGTTCTTCAGCACGCGCTCGACCGGGCCGTGCTCGACCACACGGCCCAGGTACATGACGGCCACCTCGTCGGCCAGGTACTCGACCACGCCGATGTTGTGGGTAATCAGCAGGTAGGCGAGGCCGAGCTCGGCCTGCAGGTCGCGCAGCAGGTCCAGGATCTGTGCCTGGATCGACAGGTCGAGCGCGCTGGTCGGCTCGTCGCACACCAGCAAACGCGGCTGCACCGCGAGCGCCCGGGCAATGCTGATGCGCTGGCGCTGGCCGCCCGAAAACGCGTGCGGGAAACGCTCGCCGGCACTGTCCGGCAGGCCGACCCGGTTCAGCAGTTCGGCCACCCGTCGGTCGCGCCAGTCCGGTGTGCCGATGTGCAGGGCGTCGAGCCCCTCACGCACGATGTCGGCCACGCGCAGGCGCGGGTTCAGCGAGCCGTACGGGTCCTGG
>DQBD01000222.1 GCA_003526065.1 Gammaproteobacteria bacterium
CCGCACCGCAACTGCGCAGCGCAGTTGCGGTGCGGTGGCGGTGACGCCGGGCTGGCGCCGTTTCGTCGCCGTGACACGGCCTGCCGACACGCCGGCGCTGCGCGCCGTGCTGGCCGATCCTGACGCCGCGCTGGCCGCGCCGGACTCGCAGTGGCTCAAGCGCGGCAACAGTGCCAGCGTGGTGCGGCTGTCGGTCGACGGCCGGCCTGTGGTCGTCAAACGCTACAATCTGAAGAGCCTGGCGCACCGCCTGCGACGCTTCTGGCGTCCCAGCCGGGCCTGGCACAGCTGGCGCAACGCGCACCGCCTGAGGTTGTGGGGTGTTCCCACGCCGCCGCCGGTGGCGCTGCTGGAATGCCGGTTCGGGCCGCTGCGCGGACGCGCCTACTATCTGAGTGAAGCCGTGGCAGGGGAGACCCTGGGCACGGTGCTGCCGGCGGCCGACGCGGCCCGCCGCGCGCGGTTGCTGGCGCGCCTGTGTGCGCTGCTGGCCATCCTGGAACGCCTGCGTCTGACGCATGGCGACCTCAAAGCCACCAACCTGCTGGTCGACCCGGAAGATCAATTGATGCTGCTGGACCTGGACGCCCTGCGCCGCCACCGTCGGCGGGCCGCGTTTGAGCGTGCCTTCGCGCGCGACCTGGCGCGACTGCGCGCCAACTGGAACGACGATGCCGACCTGCTGGCGGCGCTGGACCGGGCGCTGGCCGACGCGGGGCTGGCGCGATGATCGTCCTTGGACTGTCCGGCGCGGTCAGCCACGACGCGTCCGCCGCGCTGCTGGTCGACGGCGAGCTGGTGGCGGCGGCCGAGGAAGAGCGGTTCATTCGCGACAAGCACGCCAAGGGCCGTCAGCCGGCCGAAGCGGCGCTTTTCTGCCTGCGCCAGGCCGGCATCCGGCCCGAGCAGGTGGACGCTGTCGCCTACCCGTACGCGCCCATCGGCCTGGGCTCGCCGGCGCGCTGGCACTACGCCGCACGTCACTGGTACGCGCCGGACCGGGCCCTGACCGCACTGTTTGCCGGCAACCGGCGGTTCACGCGCAACCGTCGCCGGGCGCTGGCCATGCTGGGCGGGCTCGGTTTCGAGAATGCCGGCGCGCGCTTCGTGCCGGTGGAGCATCACCTCACGCATGCGTCGAGCGCCTATCACCTGTCCGGTTTCGACGGGAAGGTGGCGATTCTCGGCATCGACGGTCGCGGCGAGTACGCGACCACGTTCTTCGGCTACGGCGAGGCCGGGCGCATCCACAAGCTTGCCGAGTTCTACGAGCCCGATTCGCTCGGCGGCCTGTACGGCGCCATCACCGAGTACCTCGGTTTCGAGATGCTGGACGGCGAGTTCAAGGTGATGGGCATGGCGCCGTACGGCGACCCGGAACGCTTCGACCTGTCGCGCCTGCTGCGCAGCGACGGGCGGCGCCTGCGGGTCAACAACCGGCTGGTCAACGTGGTCGGCCTGCGCCGTTACAAGCGCGCCGGCAAGGGCTATTTCTTCAGTCCGAGGCTGGTCGACTGGCTGGGGCCGCCGCGCGAGGGCGACGCCATCGACGAGCCGTACATCCATTACGCCGCGGCCGTACAGAAGCTGCTCGAAGACACCGTGCTGCGGCTGGTCGAGACGCACCTTGGCCCGACATTGGCGCAGGGCGGCACGCTGGCCTATGCCGGCGGCGTGGCGCTGAACGTGAAGCTCAACCAGCGCCTGATGGCCCTGCCCGACGTGCAGCGGCTGTTCGTGCAGCCGGCGGCGGGCGATGCCGGCACCGCGCTGGGCGCGGCCACCTACGTTGCCGCCGGCGCCGGTGACACCGTGCAGCCCATGCGTCACGCGTACCTGGGGCCCGCCTACAGCACCGACGAGTGCCTTGCCGCCTGCGCCGCGCATCCGTCCCGGCCGCACTACCGCCGTCTCGACGACACGGTCACCACCGCGGCGGACATTCTGGCCGCCGGCAATCCGCTGGCCTGGCTGCAGGGGCGCATGGAATTCGGCCCGCGCGCGCTGGGCAACCGCAGCATCCTCGGCAATCCGTCGTTTCCGGGCGTTGCCGAGCGTATCAACGCGCAGATCAAGTACCGTGAACGCTGGCGCCCGTTCTGCCCGTCGGTGTCGGACCGGGTGGCGGCGGACATCATCGGCACCGACCATCCGGCGCCGTACATGACGTTCACCTTCGACGTGGCGCCGCAGTGGAAGGCGCGCATCCCGGAAGTGGTGCACGAGGACGGCACCGCGCGGGTGCAGATCGTCAGCGCCGACACCAACCCGCGCTACCACGCGCTGCTGGATGCGATGGCCGAGCGCACCGGCAATGCCGTGCTGCTGAACACGTCGCTGAACCGGCGCGGCGAGCCGATGGTGTGCTCGCCCAGGGACGCGCTCGACATGTTCTTCGGCTGCGACCTCGAGTACCTGATCATGGAAGATGTGCTGGTCACCAAGCCCGGCGTCGGTGGCGAGGGATGACCGGCATCGTGTTCGTGGTCGGCGCCAGTCGCAGCGGCAGCACGCTGCTCGAGCGCCTGCTGAACGAGCTGCCGGGCATGCTGTCGGTCGGCGAGCTGATGCGCGTCTGGCAGCGCGGGGTGGTCGAGAACCAGCTGTGCAGTTGCGGCCAGGTGTTCCACGACTGCCCGTTCTGGAGCGCCGTGCTGCAACGCCTGGAATCCGGTACCGACGCCGCCGGCGCCAACGCCGCGGACGTGCTCAGTCGCAGCGTCTACAAGGCCGGTCTTGGCACCCCGCCAGCGGCCCAGCACCAGGCCTTTCTCGCTCTGTGGGGCGCGCTGTTCCGGGCCATCGCCGAGGTCGGCGGTGCCCGTTGGCTGGTCGACTCGTCCAAGGACCCGGCGTACGCGGCGCAGCTGGCCGGGCTGCCCGGCGTCGACACCCGTTATGTGCATCTGGTGCGCGACGCGCGGGCGGTGGCGCACTCCAAGGGGCGGCGCCGTCGGCGGCCGGAAATTCACTGGCGCCCGGCCTACATGGCACGCCGTTCGGCCTGGGACAGCGCCGGCAGCTGGAACGCCACCCAGCGCCTGGCGGAACAGGCCAGGGCACAGCTGGGCCGGCCCTGGCGGCAGCTGCGTTACGAGGACCTGGCGACCGACCCGCAGGCCACGCTGCGCGGGATGATCGAGTGGCTGGAGCTGCCTGTCGTCGGCGACGCGGCCCTGGATTTCGTGCGCGACGGGGTGGCCCAGGTACGGCCGGGCCATTCGGTGTCCGGCAATCCCATGCGCTTCAACCACGGCGAACTGGCGGTCACGGCCGATCTGGAATGGCGACGCGCCATGCCGGCCCTGAGCCGGTGGGCGGTGACCGTGCGCAGCTACCGGGGCCTGCGCCGCTACGGGTATCTTTAGGGGCTGCCGGGCCGCGCCTGGCGACGGCGTCCTGAAAGAACGAACGAGGAGGGGGCATGACACCGGTAGTGGCGACGGTGATCGGCGACCCGTGCGGCATCGGGCCCGAGGTGGTGCTCAAGGCGCTGGCCGATGGGCAGGGACGGCGTGACGCCCGGACGCTGCTGATCGGCAGCCGGGCAGCGCTGGAAAAAACCCGTGCCGCCTGTGGCATCGACATCGCGCTGCGCGCGGTGGACACCGCCGCCGCGGCGCGGTTCGAGCCGGGCGTCATCGACGTGCTGGACGCGTTTGCGCTCGACCCCGCCGACGTCGTGTTCGGACAGGCCTCGGCCGCCTGCGGCGAGGCGGTGCTGCACTGGCTCGACACCGCCGAGCGCCTTGGCCGCGCCGGCACCGTGCAGGCCACCATCATGGCGCCCATCGACAGCACGGCGCTGCGCCTGACCGGCAGACTCGAGGACCTCGACGACCTGCAGCCGGCCGGCAGCTGGTTGCTGCGCGTCAGCGGTGGCCTGCGCGTGGTGCCCATCGCCGAGCACGTGCTGATGCGCGACGTGCCGGCCACCGTGACGCAGGCGAGCGTGCTGACGCTGCTGCGTGTGCTGGCCGGCACGCTCGAACGGTTTGGCCTTCGCAGGCCGCGCATCGCCGTGGCAGGGCTGAACCCGCACGCCATGGGCCCCGAGGAGCGCGAGCAGCTGGGTCCGGCCATCGCACAGGCCCGCGCCGACGGCATCGATGCCCGGGGGCCGGTGTCGCCGGACGCGGTGTTTCGTCAATGTATCGAGGGCCGGCACGACGCGGTGGTGTCCATGTACCACGACCAGGGGCAGATCGCCGTCAAGACGGCCGTGTTCGAGGGCGCCTGCTCCATCTACATCGGCCTGCCGTACGTGCACCTGTCGATTCCCCACGGCAGCGCGTACGACATCGCCGGCAAGGGCATCGCCCAGCATCAGAGCATGGCGGCGGCCCTGCGCACCGCCGCCTCGCTGGCGGCCGGACACGGTTTCCCCGGAGCACCCGCCGGGCAACACTGACGCGGCGCCATCGCGGTTCAATCCGGATAGCGCTGCGGGTGGGCGGCGAGCTCGGCCAGGAAGTCGTCCAGCATGGCATCCGTGTCGTAAGCCGGGTTCCAGCCCCATTCCTCGCGCGCGAACCGGTCGTCGACGGGCTTCATCAGCCGGTCGATGAAGGCCTGGCGCTGCGGGTCGACCCTGAAGTCGATGCGCGCGCCCGGCACCCGGGCGCGCACGGCGTCCGCGAGCTGTTCGGCGCTCGGTGTCGGCGGCACGCCGTTGATCAGGTAGTTGAACTGGACCAGGCGCTCGCGTGGCGCGCGCGCGAGCGCCAGCACGCCGGCGGCGGCGTCCCTGACGTACACGATGGGCACCCGCGTGTGCGGGGCGACTTCAATGGTGTACGGGCGGCCCTTGGCGCATTCCTCGACCACCCAGGAATGGAACTGCGCCGCGCCCGGCGTGCGCACGCCGGGGCCGCAGATGCCGGGAAAGCGGATGCCGCGGAAATCGAGCCCGTAGCGGTGGCGGTAAAAATTGCCGGCGCCCTCGCCGAACAGCTTGGCCGTGCCATAGAACGACAGCGGCCGCTGCACGGTGAGGTCGTCGATGTGCGGGCCGGTCATGCCAAGGCCGTAGGTGCCGATGCTGCTGGCGAACAGCACCTGCGGCACGTCCAGGATGCGCGCCGCCTCGAGCACGTTGAAGGTGCCGTTGACGTTGGCGTGCATGGCCGCCGAGGGGTCGAGATCGGACGCGGTCGACAGGATGGCGCCGAGGTGAAAGATCGCCTGCGGCCGGGCGGTCTTGACCGCATCCAGTACGTGGCTGATGTTGCCGACGTCGCCCCGTATCAGCGTGACCCGGTCGGCGACGTCCGCCAGGCGCCGCTGCGAGCCGCTGACGTGAAACACGGTGATGTCATGGCCGCCTTCGGCGACCAGCTGGCGTACGACCTCGGCACCGATGAAGCCGGTGCCGCCGGTGATCAGGACGCGCATGCGTGTTCTCCTTGTGATGTCCGGGGTGATGCCCGGGGGTCGTGTGCGTGGGTCAGGCGCCGGGCGCCAGCTGGCGCAGGGCCCGCCGGTTGGTCTTGCCGCTGTTGCCGCGCGGCAGTTCCTCGAGGAATTGGTACGCCCGCGGGCGCTGGTAGCCGGGCAGGTCCGAGCCGGCCACGTGGCTGTCGAGCGCCGCCTCGTCGAGGGCCGGGTCCTTGCGCACCACGAACGCCACGATGCGCTGGCCCCAGTCCGGGTCCGGCAGGCCGACCACGGCCGCCTCGGCCACGTCGGGGTGGGCCAGCAGCACGTTCTCGACCGGCCCCGGCATGACGTTGATGCCGCCGGAGATGATCATGTCGTCGACCCGGCCGCGCACGTACAGGTAGCCGTCGGCATCGAAGCTGCCCAGATCCCCCGAGCGCCACCAGGGGCCCTGGAACTTCTCCCGCGACAGCGGTGGATCGCACCAGAACTCCCGTGCCACCGACGGACCGGCGATGAGGATCTCGCCTTCCTCGCCCGGCGGGAGCTCGTCGTCCGGGCTGCCGCCGATGGCCACCACGCGCACCTCGGAGTTCAGCAGGGGTTTGCCGACGCTCTCGATCTTGTCGGCCCGCTCGAGGTCCTGGGGGAACATGGCGGTGCCGCCGGACACGCCCGTTTCGGTGGTGGAGTAGCAGTTGATGACGTGCGGTGCGATGCGCCGGCGGATGGCCGCCAGCGTCGGCAGGTCCATCACCTCGCCGGCGAAGCCGACCTGACGCAGCGAACTCAGGTCGTAGTTTTCCACCGCCTCGCGCAGCAGCAGGCGCCACATGGTCGGCACCAGCAGCAGGTTGGTCAGGCGTTCCTCGGCCACCGTCCGCAGTACGCGCTTGGGGTCCCAGTGGTCGTGGAACACCTGGCGGGCGCCGATGTTGAAGTAGGGCAGGGCGAGGTTGGCCCAGCCCATGAAGGACGTGGTGAACATGTTCAGCGTGCTGCTGTGCGGCGTAAGACCAAACGGGTACACCGCGGCGCGGCAGCTTTCCACCAGCTTGGCGTGGGTGTGCAGCACGCCCTTGGGGAGGCCGGTGGTGCCGGAAGTGAGCACGATGGCGGCCAGGTCGTGGCCGGCCAGCGCCATCGGCTCGAAATCGAGCGGGTAGCGGTCGAGGTCGTCCGGGATGACCGGCTCGTCGCCCTGGCGGACATGCTCCGGCGGCGTGGCCTCGCTCGTGGCGCGCACGTAGCCGGTGATCAGCGGCACCTGGGCGCGGATCTGCGCCACCTGCCCGGCGAAGGCGCCGTCGTAGATCAGCGCCCGCGGCGAGAGGCGCTCGATGGTCTTGACCAGGATCGGCAGCTTCTCGCGCACGTGCAGCGCCACCGGCACGGCGCCGAGTTCCCAGCAGCCGTACAGGGCGATCGGGTGGATGGTGGACGGCAGCATCATCAGGGCGACGCGATCGCCCTTGCGCACGCCCAGGCGGAACAGCAGCGAAGCGGTCTGCCGGGCGCGTTCGAGCATCTGCCGGTAGGTATAGCGGTGCTGGCTGTCGACCAGCGCCTCGCTGTCGGCGTGGTGGCGCGCGGTGCGGTGCAGCGCCTGGCGCAGGGTGGGGCCGCGGGACTCGGGCATGGGACTCCTCCGATGGCCGGCTGTGGCTGGCTCTTTGTGATGCGGTGGCCCGAACCTCGTGTCGCGGCGGCTCACCCCACTGTGCCGGGCCTGGCGACGGCGCGGGCCGCGCGCCATGTCCGGCGACAACTCATCCCTGATTGCGTTGTCTAGCATACTGCCGGTGGCGCGCCGTGATGCCAGTGCGCGCTACCATCGCCGCAGTTTCCCGGGTGTGTCCGGCCAGCGGCCGGGCGTGGGTGGAGGACAGGCGCATGCGTGCGGTGTATCTGACAGGTTTGCTTGCGATGGCCGGCGCGGTGCTGCCGGTGACGGTGTGGGCGCATGACTGCGTGGTGACCGGCGGTTACGCGCAGTGCGACGACGGCACCACGTATACCTACCAGGATGGCGCGGTGATCGGCTCGGACGGGACCACGGTGATCCGCACCCCGGACGGGGTGTACATCGGTCACCGTCACCCGTCGGGATGGCGGGCGCCGGTGGCGCCCGACCCGCGCCTGGACGACCAGGCCCATCCGGGCTGCAAGCGGATGAACGGCCGCGAGGTGTGCGGCTGACGGCGCCGGGCTTACCGGCGCAAGCATAAAAAAGGTGGCGTCCCCACTCCCCCACAGATCAGGGACGCCACCCCACCCCCTGGACCGCGGCGCGGCCGCCTGGGATGCACGAGACCGCCGCTGGCGGCGGTGGACACTTGCCGGCTCCTGCGGGCCGGCACGGGAGAATCATTCCATGCCGGTGCCGGCCGACCCTTGATGCCGGTCAACCGGTGTCGATGGATGCCTCAGGTCAGGGCCTGGCCGAAGCTCGGGATCATTTCCCGGCCGTGGAAGAAGATGGCGCGCGCCGCCTCGTCCTCGGTCCAGGTCACTACCTCGTTGTCGTAGTAGGGGAAGGTGCCGCCGGCGTAGGTCTCGTTGCGGTTGCCGGATGGGTCGAAGAAGTAGGTGGTCAGGCCGCGCGTGAGGCCGTGACGGGACGGCGTCAGCTCGGTGCGCACGCGGTGGCGCGACTGCAGGTCGGCCGCGCGCAGCACGTCGTCCCAGGTCTCGACGTAGAAGCCGACGTGGTGCAGCTTGCCGTTCGGGCCCTTGATGAAGGCGATGTCGTGCGCCTTGTTGGTGACGTGCATGAACGTCGCCAGCAGGCCGCCCTCCCTGTTGACGAGGCGCTCGCTCTGGTGGAAGTCGAGTCCTTCCACGAAAAACCGCGTCACGCCCTCCAGGTCCTCGCCGGTCAGCAGCACGTGGTCGAAGCGGTTCACGCCGACGCCGCGGCGGTCATCCGGCCACGGTTCCGGGTTGGTGTCGCCGACCGCGATGCCGACCCGTTCCATCTGCTGGTAGAACTCGATGCGGTGGCCGGTCGCCAGGGTGGTGGCGAGTGCCTCGCCCTCGCCGGTGCGGCTGCCGGCCGACACCCGCTGCACGGGAAACCCGAACTGCTCGCACACGCGCTCGATGCGGGCCAGGTCGTCCGGGAAGCGCACCTTGAAGGCCAGGTGGTCGAGGCCGGCGCGGTCGCTTTCCCTGAGGATCACGCTGTGGTGGTCGTACTCGTCCCAGCCCTTGAAGAAGGCCTCGCCGGGCGCGCTGGCGGTTTCGGTCAGACCCAGGAAGTCGCCGTAGTGGCGGCGCGCCTCGTCCAGGTCCAGGACGTTGATGGCCACTTTGCCGATACGCAGGATGCCCATGTCGAAATCCCGTACTTGGCTTGCCGATGCAAGCGGACGGCGGCCATTGTGTGTGGCTGTCGCGGCGGTGGATTGACGGGTGTCAAGGCGTGGTCATGCCGGGACGATCGGGTCGGGCGACGTGGTGCGGGACTGTCCGGAGACGCGGACTTACTGCGGGTTATGGGGGGGCGTCATGGGAGTGTGCGGGCCCCGTGTGGTGTGTCGATACGGCGTGACGTTGCCGGCCTGCTGCAGTATCTGCGGGGTCGGCTGCGCATCGTCGGGGACGTGCACGTGATAGCGGTTCTTGCCGGTCTGCTTGGCCTCGTACATGGCGTGATCGGCGTGACGCAACAGCTGATCGGCGCTCAGAGCCTCCGGTTGAGGGTATAGCGCCACGCCGATGCTGGCGGTGACGTGCAGAACCCGGTCGTCCATGACCACGGGCGCTGCGGCGGCTGCCAGCAGGCGCTCGATCATTGGCCGGCAGTCGGTGTCCTGCTGCAGGCCCGTGAGTACCGCGACGAATTCGTCGCCGCCCAGGCGCGCCAGTGTGTCGCCCTCGCGGATGGCCTCCTTCATCCGTTCGGCAATGCTGATCAGGAGCCGGTCGCCGAACGCGTGGCCGTGGGAGTCGTTGATGGCCTTGAAGCCGTCCAGGTCGATGTACGCCACCGCCAGCTGGGTCTCGAGACGGCCGGTGTGGGCCATGGCCTGCTGCAGGCGGTCCGCGAACAGCGCGCGGTTCGGCAGTCCGGTCAGCACGTCGTGGTAGGCGATGCGCTCGAGCTGGGCCTGCTGTGCCTTCAGCTGCGATATGTCGGTGAGGACGGCGATGCGGTGCGCGCCCTGGCCGTCGGCGTCGTGCGCGATGTTGACGCTCAGCGTCGCCGTGTAGGTGCTGCCGTCGTCGCGTCGTCCGCACAGCTCGCCGTGCCAGTGGCCGTGTTCGTCCAGGCTGCGTCGCAGGCTGTCCAGCGACTCGCCGCCCAGGTAGTCGATGCTCAGCTCATGGGTGTAACGCCCAACCACGTCGGCATCGTCCGGGTAGCCGATGATGCGCAAGAACGCCTTGTTCACCGCCAGGATGCGGCTGTCGGGGGCGGCGATGAGAACGCCTTCGCCGGCAAAGGTGAAGACACTGGCGGCGATGTTCAGCCAGCGCTGATTCTCGCGCTCGACCGTGACGTCGCGCGCCAGCACAAGAAACCGCGGCGTCGTGTTGGCGCTGGTGACCGCGCTCACGGACAGATCGACCCGACGTGTTCCGGTGGGGCCTTCGAGCGCGATCTCGACGCCTCTTACCAGGCCGCACTCGGCGGCCTGCTGCAGCGCGCCCATGACGTGTTCGGCAACTTCCGGTGGCACCAGTTGGTCGACCTTGTGCCCGACCATGTGATGCGGGTCGATGCTGGTTTTCATGTCACTGCTGGCCCACACGCGCTGTACCAGGCCGTTGGTGTCGATCTCGAACACCGGAAACGGCATCGCCGTGAGCAAGGCCCGTTGCTGGGCGACCAGGGCAGCGAGGGTTTCGCCGCTGCGTTTGAGCGCACGGTTACGCGAGATCGCCAGGGCCAGCAGCGCCAGCACGCTTGCGCCGGCAATGCCCAGCGCCAGCAGCGTTGGCCAGTGGCGTTCCCACAGGGTGTGCCAGGTCAGGGCCACTGGCTGGTCGTACGGTGGCAGGCGCAGGGTGCGCAGGAGTTCCTCGACCGCCACGTAGTCGGCCGGCGGTGAAAAGCCGGCAATGCCGGCGGCGCGCGCGGCCGGATGCGTGGCGTCCAGTCTGAGTGCCGCGGCGGTCAGCTGCCGCGCGGTGTCCTGGTCCACCTGGGGCATGGCCACCAGCGGCCATTCCGGGTACAGCGGGGTCGATACCGGGAACGGAAAATCGGCCAGTGCCTGCTGGTTGATGACCGCCAGGCGCGCCGCATCCAGGCGCCGCTCGTCAACCAGCGATTCCAGGATGCCGGTGCGCACGAAACCGGCGTCCGCCGAGCCTTCCAGCACGGCCGTCACCACGGCGTCGTACGTGTCGACGATCTCCATCCGGATGGAGTTGCCGCGACGGCCGCCGGTCCGGTCGGTGTCGGGGCTGGCGGACAGCGACAGCGGTGGCATCTTCAGCCCGGCGTTGATCAGCTCGCGCATCGGTGCCTGAAAGCCCCCGAGTGCCCATTGGCCCAGCACGGCGACGCGCCGGCCTCGCAGGTCTGTGAGGGCGCGGATGTCGCTGCGCCCGGCGCGTACGATGATGACGCCGCCCTGATGGGTGGTCGCCTTGTCGTCGTGCACGCCACGCAGCGTGGCCAGCACGCTGCTCAGGCTGCTGCGCCGTCGAAGCAACAGATAGGAGCCGGGATTGGTCAGCACCAGGTCGACCTGGTGCTGCGCCAGCGCCTGTTGCATCCGGTCGTGCGTCAGCACCTCCAGCTGCACGGTGGTGTCACCGAGCTGTTCCGACAGGTAGTCGGCCAGGGGCTGATACTGGGCCTGCACCACCGGCGCAGGGCGCACTGCCAGCACGCCCAGCGTCAGGTGCTGGGCGCCCTGCGCGACACCGGCGAGCAGCGCCAGCGCCAAAGTCAGGCAGCATCGCATCACGAGCCGTATTCCCCCGCCGGAGGGAGGTAGTCGTCAACGAACAGATGCTTCAGATCGTCAGGGGTGGGCAGCAGTTCGCGTTGCACCATGAGGCGTTCCAGCCGCTCGGCGGCCTGCTCGAAGCGTGAGCCCGAACGCAGCGCGTAGTGGTTCCCAGCCAGGTTCGGCAGGATCACCCCGGACAGGGCGCGGCGTACGTCGGCGGCGGTCACGCCCTGGTGCTCGGCGATGCGATAGACGGCATCCTCGCGGTTGCTTTGCAGGTATTCAAGCACTCGAAAATGCGTTTGCGTCAGTAGGTGCAGGGCGCGGTGGCGCTCGGCCAGCCGGTCGCGCCGCACGGCCAGTACGTCGAAAATAGTGTCCGGCATCTGCCGACTGTCGAACAGGGGCTGCGCGCCCTCGGCACGCAACCGCGAGGCGACCGGTTCATAGGTGACGATGGCGTCGACGGCACCGGCGCGCCACGCCGCCACCTGCTCGGCGATGGGCAGGTCGACGTGTTCGATGGCGTCGGGTGACAGGCCCGCCTGGGCCAGTACTTCGCTCAGCACCAGTTCACCGACGGCGGTGTGTTCGTAGCCGATGCGCTTGCCGGACAGGGCGGCGAGCGTGGTAATGCCTTGCCGCACCATGAGCACGTCGCCACCGGCGGAACTGTCCATCACCAGCACCACGCTGAGCGGAACACCGGCGCTTCGCGCCTGCAAAACCTCGTCGAGCGTCAGGGTGGCGGCATCCACCTGCCCAGCCTTCAGCGCCGCCAACGCGTCGAGCGCTGTGTGGCCGTGACGCAAGCGCACCTCCCGCGGCAGCCAGCCCAGGTCCTGGGCCAAGCACAGGGATTCGTAGCCGATCCAAGGGTGGACGGCCACCGTCAGGTGAGTCTGGGGTGCGCAACCGCCAAGCACTACGGCGGACAACAGCCAGAAGAAAAAACAGTGCAGCGTGCGGCGCATGGCGGCTCGGTGGGGTTTTCACGACTTTAACGGTTCGGCGCGCGACACCTTTATATTTTTTTTCCGACCCCGGTCGCTCAGGTGTGGTCGGGTGTGCGTGCGCGGCGTGTCAGGCACGTAACCTCAGCCGGCCAGTGCCGGCTGTTCCGGCGCGGTGTCCCGGTGCGCGGCGCGCAGCGCCTCGACCGCCTCCGGCAGCGCGAACTGTTCGCCGGCGAAGCGCTCGACGAAGCGCCCGCCGCGCAGTTCGCCGCGTGCTTCCAGGCGGCGGTAGACGTACAGCAGTTCGCGCCAGGGCGGGGCGCAGTTTTCGTCGTCCAGCGTCGCCCGGAACACCACGCCGTGACGCTGCAGCAGCGTCTGCGCGGCATGCGCCACGGCGCCATCGCGGGTGTCTGCGGCGCCGGCCGGCAGCGCCGGCAACAGCGACCAGCGTCCGGCGGCGCCGACCCCGGACACGCGTGGAC
>DQBD01000183.1:0-328 GCA_003526065.1 Gammaproteobacteria bacterium
GGCGCTGGCGTTCGCCGCCGGACAGGCGGGTGCCGCGCTCGCCGACCGCCGTGTCCAGGCCGTCCGCCAGGGCCCGCACGAAATCGGCCGCGGCGGCCATCTCCAGGGCGTGCCACAGGTCCGCGTCGGTGGCCTGGGGGGCGCCCAGGCGCAGGTTCTCGCGCACCGAGTCGGGCAGCAGGAAAGTGTCCTGGGGCACGTAGCCGACATGCCGCCGCCAGGCGCGTGCCAGGTCGGCGGTCAGCGGTTGTCCGTCGATGCGCACGGTGCCGGCGTCGGCCGGGGTCAGTCCGAGCAGTACATCGGCCAGCGTGCTCTTGCCCGCGCC
>DQBD01000183.1:571-923 GCA_003526065.1 Gammaproteobacteria bacterium
AGCAGCGTGCTCTTGCCCGCGCCGGAGGGTCCGACCAGCGCCGTGCAGCGGCCGGCCGGCAAGGTCAGGCTGACGTCGTCGAGCGCCGGCCGCGCGGCACCCGGGTAGACCACGCTCAGGCCGTCTACGGTTACGCCGTGGCGCAGTGTGAAGCGCTCGCGACCGGAGGCGGCGGCTTCGCGCGCCTGCGTGAGGGTGTCCTCCAGCGCCCGTGCCTGCTGCCACGACGGCAGCGCGAACAGCAGTTCCTGGCTGAAGTTCTGCACCTGACCGAGGTAGGGCGCCAGGCGTGCCACGCAGAACACCAGCAGCAGCAGTGTCGGCAGGTCGAGTGCCAGGGGCCGGGCGCCCA
>DQBD01000183.1:1262-3650 GCA_003526065.1 Gammaproteobacteria bacterium
CGCAGGTCGGCGTAGCGCATGAACCCGGCGCGGGTGGCGTCCACGGTGGCGGCGAAGCGTTGGGTGTGGGCCTGTTCGGTGCCGAAGCTCTTGGCGACCTTGAGCCCGGCCACCAGGGCCGACAGTTCACGAAAGCAGGCCTGCCGGCTGTCGTTCAGTCGCCCGCCGAGCGAAGCGGCCCGCCGCCGCTGGCCGTGCAGCGCCAGCATCAGCACCGCACCCGCCGCACCGACCAGCGCCGTCAGCGCGGGCGAGGCGAGGGCCGACAGCGCGAGGTAGACCGTGAACAGCACCGCCGCCTGTACCAGCAGGATCAGGCCCCATACGCCGGACTGGATGCGGTCGACGCCGGCGGTCAGCAGGTCCTCGATGTCGGCGCTGCGCAGCGTGCCGGTGACACTCCAGCGCGCCTCGCCGAGCGCCCGGTAAAGGCGCAGCCGGACCTGGTCGGCGAAGCGAAAGTGCAGGCGTGCCGTGTAGCGGTTTTTCGCATACACCAGCAGCGCACGGGCGCCGACCAGTGCCACGCACAGCGCCAGCACCGGGCCCAGCTGGCCGGGGATGCCGACCGCCGTCAGCAGGTCGCCGAACCGACCGCTGGGCGGCGCGGAGCCTTGCAGCAGTTGCAGGGCCGGGACGAACACCAGCAGCGACACGCCCTCGGTCAGGCCGGCGGCCAGCAGCAGCGCCAGGCTGGTGGCCACCTCGCGCGGGTTGTTGGCCAGCAGCTCGCCGGCAAAGGCGCGCAGGGCGTGCCGCAGCTTCATGTCCGGGCCAGCCGTGCCTGGTGCTCGTGTCGGGCACGCAGGAGCAGTTCCCAGGCCCAGAACCGCAGGCTGGCGCGCTGGGACAGCGCCGTGAGCAGGGACGAGCATGTGCGCCGGGTCGGGTTGCCGTTGGCGTCCCGGGCGCACCACAGGGTTTCCAGTGCAAACGCGATCAGGCGCCGCTGGCGCGCGGACCGGGTGGACAAGGCGTGCGCCCAGGAAGGCGCCGTGGCGCCCAGCAAACGGTCGGCGAGCAACAGGGCCTGCGCCAGTGGCAGCAGGACGCCCAGCCGGACAGCCGCCTGGCGGGTTGCTTCCAGAAATGTCGGCGTGGCGGCCCGCGTGACGGTGGCGATGTCGCACACCCACAGCAGCCGAAACCAGCCGTGGCGGCAGCCGTGGGTGCTCAGGTAGAGCAGTTCGGTCACCCGGTCGAGCACCGGCACTGTCGCGCCGCCGAGCACGAGTGTGTCGGCACGGGCGAGCACGGTGGCGGTCGGGAGATCCAGCAGGTGGGGGTTCGGGTGCAGGCGGTGGTGCAGTTCCAGGGTCAGGCCGGCGGGGCCGGTATAGCGCTGCTCGTGCCAGTAGCGTGGAGGCGGCAGGGGCGCGTCGTCCCGCGCCCCGTGGCGTTTCCAGCCGACCTGGCGCAGGGCGGTGTCCGCCGCCGTGGTGTCGCCGGGTGCCACCAGGATGTCGATGTCGCCCACCTGGCGGGCGGCCAGGTCGCCATAGTGACGCAGTGCCATCGGCACGCCCTTGAGTACGCACCACCGGATGCGGGCGGCGTCGAACGCGGCGCCGGTGGCGACGATGTGCGCCACGCTGGTCAGCGCGCGGCTGGCGTTGGCGGCTTGGGCGGCGAGCAGCGGTGCCTGCAGTGGCGCCAGTTGGGGGAAGCGGCGGACCCGTTCGACGGCCAGGGGCGCCACGCCGTGCGCAAGCAGCGCGTCCAGGAGGTGTTGGGTGTTGGCCGGCGGCATGGCGCCGGGGGTGTCCGCGCGCGTGCAGTGGGACGGTGCGCTCAGTGCGAGCAGCCATGACACCGTATCCCGCGTCAATGCACCCGCCATGCTGGAGGACCGGAAAAGGAGGGGGGCGACGGACGTCACCCCCGTGGTGGCGACTAGGGCCTAGGTAACGCCAGGGAGAACCAGGGGCTCAGGGAATCGATGGGTTGGGGAAGGCGTTGTTGGCCTGGAGGCCGTTGTCGGAGTTCAGCAGCGTTGCACCGGACGTGCGCGACACGTCCAGCCGTTCGACGTGTGGTGTCTGCCATGGAATGCGCAGGTCGTTCATGGGTCATCCTCCGTACGTTTGAAAAACGCGATAAGCAAAGCCTTTGAATCATTCCGCCCGGCAGGCGTTTGCGCTGATCAGGAACAGATCGCGTTCGGATTGCAGCCGGCGTTGGAGGTGTTGTTGGCGTGGCTGTCGGCACCACCGGGGTTGCCCCCAGCGGTATGGGCCAGGTGCAGCGCCTCACAGCGCGGCGTCGCCCATACCTTGCGGTGTGTGGCGAGGGTCTGTTCTTTTGCCTGCATGGGTGTCTCCCGAATGAATCCCGAAACGGTGATGAGCCTAAAGGAACGACCGTGACAGATTGACGACGCATGCACGG
>DQBD01000183.1:3885-4473 GCA_003526065.1 Gammaproteobacteria bacterium
TGCACGGTCGGTCAGGCCCGGCTGCGGCGCGTCGGGGCGTCGCTGTCGGCGGTTCGTGCCCGTTCGTAGTGATGCAAGAAGCACGCCATGCTGTGCCCGCGCACGATCACGCATTGCGCCTCAAGAGACCAGCGGTCTACCGGCACCTCCCCTGTGAGGGTCTCGAACGCGGCGTCCAGCGCCGTGAAATCGATGTACTGGGCCGCAAGCCGGCCAGCCCTGGCAGGCGCCACGCGCGTCAGGATGGCGTCGCGCTCGCGCTGGACCCGGGCGTGGAAGTCCGGCAGGAACGCGCCCTTGTCGGTGCGCGTGCGGATGGTTTCGGGAATCAGGCCGTTACCAATGGTGCGTACCAGGGCACGTCCGAAACCGTTTTGGTGCAGGGCCTGTGGCGGTGCCGACAGGCACAGCGTGACGATCTGGCGGTCCCAAAGCGGGCTGCGGTGGCTCATGTCGAGCCAGGCGGCGGTGCGGGCGATTTCCTCGCGCAGCCTCGGCCACACCGCGTGGGCCAGGTCGAAGCGCTGCGCCGCGCGCAGCGTCAGTTGCGGCGCGCGGCCGTGCCAGGCGCCCGCCGCGCCTGGCACG
>DQBD01000014.1 GCA_003526065.1 Gammaproteobacteria bacterium
GGGCCGCCGCAGGCCACGGCGCCGGACAGTCTGGTGGTGTATCCGGGCCGGGCGGAGCGGCTGCTGGGCGGCAGCTGAACGCCGCCGCCGGCAGCCAGCGTCAGATGATGCCGCTGTCCCGCAGCTGCGCCAGCCGCTCCGGGTCCAGGCCCAGCCGGTCCCGGTACACGGCGTCGTTGTGCTGGCCAAGGTCCGGCGCCGGCCCGCGCACCCGCGCCGGGGTGCGGGAGAATTTCGGCACCACGCCGTAGGTGCGCAGCGTGCCGTAGCGCGGATGGTCCACCTCGACCACGCTTTCGTGCTCCAGGAACTGCCCGAAGCGCGCCACTTCCGCGTGGTCCAGCACCGGTCCGGCGCTGACGCCGGCCGCCTGCAGCCGCTGCACCACCGCGTCGCGGTCGAGGCCGGCGATCCAGTCTGCCGTCACCCGGTCCACGAACTGGCGGTTCCGGGCACGCGCCTGCATGCCGTTGCAGCGCGGGTCGTCGATCAGGTCCTCGCGGCCCATGACGGCGCACAGGCGCGGCCACAACGTGTCCAGGATGGCAAACAGGTACACGTAGCCGCCGTCGCGGCAGCGGTAGCAGTTCATGGGCGCGCCCATGTCGATGGTGTTGCCCTGGCGCGGCCACTGCCGGTCGGCGTTGTGGGCGGCCATGATGCGCTGGTCGCTGGCGTACAGGGCGGTGTCGGCCAGCGCCACGTCGATGTACTGGCCCTCGCCGGTCCGGTGGCGATGCAGCAGCGCGGCCATGGCGCCGATGGCACCCTGCCAGCCGGTCAGGTGGTCGATCAGGTTGGCGGTGGAAATGAGCGGGTCGCCGCCGGCCACGCCGTTCATCGACATCATGCCGGACATGGCCTGCGCCACGGTGTCGACGCCGCGCATGCCGCGCAGCGGCCCCCACTGGCCAAAGCCGCTGATCGACACGTAGACGATGGCCGGGTTGAGCTGCCGGATGGCGGGGTAGTCGAGCCCGCACTGCTGCATGGAGCCGGGCGTGAAGTTCTCGACCAGCACGTCGGTGTCGCGCGCCAGATCGCGGAAGATCGCCTGGCCTTCCGGGTGGCGGATGTCCAGCGTCACGGCGCGCTTTCCGCGGTTGACGGACATGTGCCAGCAGGCCGCGTTGGGATCGCGGCCGTGGTCCAGGAACGGCTCCATCCAGCGGGTCATGTCACCCTGGCCGGGCAGCTCGCAGCGCAGCACGTCGGCGCCCAGATCGGCGAACACCGTGCCCACCACCGGTCCGGCCACCGCCTGGGTCACCTCCAGCACGCGGTAGCCGGCCAGCGGGCCGCGGCTGTCGGGGTCGGCGTCGGCATAGAACTCGTCGCGCGTCATGACTTTCCTCCTGCGCGCGGCCCGTGTCGGCTTGGGCACAGGGCCGCAGTTGACGGTGCCCCGGGGTGCTGAGCACCATGCATCCTAAACGAACGATCGGGATTGTTGGTGGCGGGCGCCGCCGGTAGCGAACCCGGGGGTGCCGGTGTTGGTATCGGACGGGAGGGAAGCGTGATGGCGACACGTGACGTAACCGCGCGGGACATGCTGCACCGGGCGGCGGACTGGTTCCCGCAGGGCGAGCGGGTGGTCGATGGGCTGTTTCGCTACAGCTACCCGCAGCTGCGCGAGCAGGTGCAGCGATGCGCGGCGCTCTATCACACGCTGGGCGTACGCAAGGGCGACCGGGTGGCGCTGATGACGGTTGCCTCGGTGCAGCACGTGGTGGCGCTGTTCGGGGCCATCGAGATCGGCGCCATCCCGGCCGCGCTGCACGTGCGCGAATCGCTCGGCACGCTCAGCGCGGTGGTCGGCCAGTTGTCACCGCGGGTGCTGGTATACGACGGCGCGTTCGCCGCCATGGCCGACCGGCTGCGGCAGGCGAATCCGCTGGTGACCGGCTTCGTGCGCGTGGTCTCGCCGGCGACCCCGCCCGAGCAGCGTGAGTCGGGTGACGATCCCGTCCTGCCGCGCGACCTGGCGGACCATCGGCTCGATTTCGAGCCGATGGAACTGCACGAGCACGACATCGCCATCATCGCCCTGTCGTCGGGCACCACCGGGCTGCCCAAGGGCGTCATGCACAGCAACCGCAGCCTCATGGAAAGTGCCCGTGGCGGCAGCTACCTGTGGCGCATGATGCCGGCCGACGCCATGTGCAACATGCTCTCGACCGCGTTCATCGGCTGGTACAACGTGACCTTGCCGGTGATCAACGCCGGCGCCAAGGTGGTGTTCCTGCCGCAGTGGGATCCGGCGCAGTTTCTCGACGCGGTGCAGGACGAGCGCTGCACGCATGCGTTTCTGGCGCCCACCATGTGGCGCATGCTGCTGCGCCACGGCCTGGAGAGCCACGACCTGTCGTCCATCACCTCGGCGGGCTTTGCCGGCGAGCCGATGGACACCGCCACGCTGCGCGAGATCAAGCAGCGCGTCTCGCGCAACATCTTCAACATCTACGGCAGCACCGAGTCGGGCTCGTGTTCGGCGGGCACGGTCATGTTCCCGCACGACCTGGAGGACGAGGCGCGCATCGAGAGCGTCGGGCGCCCCATGCTCAACGGCGATGTCCGCGTCATCCGGCCGGGCGGCAGCGCCGACGACGTGCTGCCGCCGGGCGAGGAGGGCGAGGTGCTGGTCCGCGGCCCGTCAGTGGCGGTCGGCTTCTGGTACCGGCCGGACCTGGCGCGCAAGGTGTTCGAGGGGCCGTGGTGGCATTCGGGCGACATGGGCGTGATCGACGCCGACCGTTACCTGTACCTGCGCGGACGGATCGACGACATGATCATTTCCGGCGGCATCAACATCCTGCCGAGTGCGGTCGAGGATGCGGTCATGCGCCATCCGGCGGTCAGCGAGGCGGCGGTGATCGGCGTGCCGGACGCGCGCTGGGGCCAGCGCGTGGTCGCCTGCGTGGTGACCCGCGCGCCGGTGACGACCGAGGAACTCGATGCTTTCGTGCACGAGACCGACCTGGCGCCGTATGCCCGCCCGCGCGAGTACCGCTTCATGGACGAACTGCCCAAGGGCAACACCGGCAAGGTGAGTCGCAAGACGTTGCGTGCGCACCTGGCACAGGACGCGCCGCCGGCGGCCGGGTGAGGCCGGTGTCGAGCCGCCGCATCGCCGCGCTGGCGCCCGGGTCGCCGGGAGAAGGAATCAGGATATGGAGGCTAGGGCCGGAATCGAACCGACGTACACGGCTTTGCAGGCCGCTGCATAACCACTCTGCCACCTAGCCGGGTCCAGAAACGACTGGCCGCGCACGGGGCGCGGCCAGTCATCTTGAACAATTGGAGCGGGAAACGAGGCTCGAACTCGCGACCTCAACCTTGGCAAGGTTGCGCTCTACCAACTGAGCTATTCCCGCCCGAAAGGGAGGCGAATTGTGGGGTCCGGGGGTGGGGTCTGTCAACCCTTTCGCAGGCTTGGCCAGGCGGCCTTCAGGTAAAGCGCCATGGACCACAGTGTCAGCGCGGCGGCGACGTAGAACAACAGCACGCCCAGGCCGAACACGGGCGCCCCGAACAGGGGGTGTTCCCACAGCATGAGCGTGATGGCTGTCATCTGCAGCGCGGTCTTGCTCTTGCCCACCACGGACACGGCCACCCGGCCGCGTTCGCCCATTTCGGCCATCCATTCGCGCAGCGCCGACACGGTGATTTCGCGGCCGATGATGACGATGGCCGGCACCGCCACGTACGGGTGGGGGTGGCCCTTCACCAGCAGTACCAGCGCCGCCGCCACGATCAGCTTGTCCGCCACCGGGTCCATGAAGCGGCCGAACGCCGATGTCTGGTTCCAGCGCCGGGCCAGGTAGCCGTCGAGCCAGTCGGTGGCGGAGCTGGCCAGAAACAGCATGGCCGCCGCCGGGCGGCCCCAGCTGGTCGGCAGCACGTAGCAGATCACCACCAGCGGGATGGCGCCGATGCGTGCCAGGGTCAGTACGTTCGGCAGGTTCAGCAGCTGCCCGCTCATCAGGTGAGTTCTCCATGCAGGGCGTCATAGACGGATTGCGCCAGGCTGCGGCTGATGCCGGGCACCTGGGCCAGGTCGTCGACGCCGGCGCGGCGCAGCTCCTGCAGACCGCCGAAGCGTGTCAGCAGCAGACGGCGCCGCTTGGGGCCGAGTTGGGGGATATGTTCCAGCGGCGAGGTGTTGCGCGCCTTCTGGCGCCGGCCGCGATGACCGGCGATGGCAAAGCGGTGGGCTTCGTCGCGGATGTGCTGGATCAGGTGCAGGGCCGGCGAGTCCGGCGGCAGGATGATGGGCTGTTCGCGGCCCATCAGCAGCAGCGTCTCGGCGCCGGGCCGGCGTGTTTCGCCCTTGCCGACCGCCAGCACGGCCAGCCCGCTGACCTGCAGTTCCTCCAGCACCGCGCGCACGCGCGACAGCTGGCCGGGTCCGCCGTCGATCAGCAGCACGTCTGGGAAGGCGCCTTCGCCCTTCTGCAGGCGGGTATAGCGCCGTTCCACGGCCTGCGCCATGGCGGCGTAGTCGTCGCCGCCGGTCACGTTCTCGATGTTGAAGCGCCGGTAGTCGGCCTTGGCCGGGCCGTTCTCGTCGAACACCACGCACGAGGCCACCGGTGCCTCGCCGCGGGTGTGGCTGATGTCGAAGCACTCCAGGCGTTGCGGCAGGCTGTCCAGTTCCAGCGCGTCCTGGAGGGCCTCGTAGCGTTCGCGCTGGCTGGCGCTGCTGGCCAGCCGCCGGCCGAGTGTCAGCGTGGCATTGGTGCGCGCCAGGCGCAGCCACTTGGCGCGGTCGCCGCGTACCGAGGCGGTCAGCCGCACCTTGTGGCCGCAGGTGGCGGCCAGGGTGGACTCGATCAGCGCCTGGTCCGGCACCACGTGGCTGATGACGATCTCGTCCGGCACCTCGCCGTCCAGGTAGTGCTGCGGCAGGAAGGCCGCCAGCACGCTGTCCGGCTCGGCATCGTCGGCCAGGCGCGGAAAGTACGACCGGGTGCCCACGCTGCGCCCGCCGCGGATGAACAGCAGTTCCACGCAGGCCACGCCGTTCCTGCTGGCGCAGGCGATGACATCCACGTCCGCGTCGACCCCCTCGACGCCCTGCTGCTCCTGCGCCCGGCGCAGGTTGGCGATCTGGTCGCGCAGGCGGGCGGCGGTCTCGTAGTCCAGCACCGCTGCCGCCTGTGACATCTGCGCCGCCAGTTCCGCGATCACCTGCGCGTTCCGGCCTTCCAGGAACAGCTCGGCGTGGCGCACGTCGCGCGCGTAGTCCTCCGGCGAGATCAGTCCCACGCACGGCGCCGTGCAGCGCTTGATCTGGTATTGCAGGCACGGCCGGGTGCGGGAGCGGAACACCGTGTCCTCGCACTGGCGCAGCGGGAAGATGCGCTGCATCAGGGCCAGGCTGTCGCGCACCGCGCCGGCGCTGGGGTAGGGGCCGAAGTAGCGGCCCGGCGCCTTGCGCGCGCCACGGTGAAATGCCAGGCGGGGGAACGGCTCGCCCTTGGACAGGTAGATGTACGGGTAGCTCTTGTCGTCGCGCAGGACGACGTTGAAGCGCGGCCGGTGCTTCTTGATCAGGTTGTATTCGAGCAGCAGCGCCTCGGACTCGGTATTGGTCACGGTCACGTCGACGCTGGCCACCTGGGACACCATCGAGGACGTCTTCGCGTCCGGGTGGGTACGCTGGAAGTAGCTCGAGACGCGCTTCTTCAGGTCGCGCGCCTTGCCGACGTAGATGACCTTCCCCGCCGCATCGCGCATGCGGTAGACGCCCGGCCGGTGCGTCAGGCTGTCGACGAAGCGCTTCGCATCGAAGGCGCGGTCCTGGCTGTGGTTCTCGGCGGTCACGCTTGCGGGTCGTTCAGCAGCTCCCGGGCGCGCGCGAACACGGCGCGGAACATCGCTTCGGTAAGCCGCCTGGTATTCGTGTTGTAGCGGCTGCAGTGATAGGAGTCCAGCAGCAGGAGGCGTTCGGTCAGCCGATGCTCGGCGGCGTGCGCAAAACGGTAGTCGGCCTGCCGCAACGAAAGCGCCTTGACGATCGCGCGATGCGCGATTCCGCCGAGGGCCAGTACCACGGCGCCGGCCGGCAGCGTTTCCAGTTCGTTCGCGAGGAAAGCATTGCAGGTATTGATTTCCGCACCGACGGGCTTGTTGCCGGGTGGCAGGCACTTGACCGCATTGGTGATGCGGGCGTCGCGGAGCTCGAGGCCGTCGTCGGCCGCACGCGACTCCGGCCGGCTGCCGAAGCCGAAATCGTGCAGCGTGCGGTACAGCAGTATGCCGGCATGGTCGCCGGTGAACGGCCGCCCGCTCGCGTTCGCGCCGTGCATGCCGGGCGCGAGGCCGACGATCAACAGCCGCGCGACCGCGTCACCGAACGGCGCGACCGGGCGGAAGTGATAGTCGGGGTAGCGGGCCCTGACGTCGTCGAGGAATGCCGCGAGGCGCGGGCAGGCACGGCAATTGCGGTCGTAAATCGCCTTCATGAACTCCCGCTGGACCTCAGTCGTCCATGTGCCGGATGACCGCCTCGCCGAAGCCGCGTGTCCCGACCAGGGTCGCGCCGGGGATCAGCTGTTCCAGTTCGCTCTGCACTTCTTCTTTGCCGTGCGGGTGCTCGCGGCGCTTCGGTCGGCGAATGGCCGCGCGCAGCAGAGCGAGGTCGAACGTCAGTTCCTTCGCGGCGATCGTGTTGGCGACGCCCTTGATGATCATGTCCGCCGCCTCGGTCCAGCCGATGTAGCGCAGCATCATTTCGGCCGACAGGATCAGCGAGCCCGGGTTGACACGGTCCTTGCCGGCGAAGCCCGGCGCCGTGCCGTGGGTCGCTTCGAACACGCCGACGCCTTCGCCGATATTCGCGCCGGGCGCGATGCCGATGCCGCCGACCTGCGCGGCGAGCGCATCCGAGATGTAGTCGCCGTTGAGGTTCAGCGTGGCGATGACGTCGTAGTCGGCCGGCCGCATCAGGATCTGCTGCAGGAAATTGTCCGCAATGACGTCTTTGACGACGATCTCGTTATCCGTCACCGGGTTCCTGAACGACACCCACGGGCCGCCGTCTTTTTCCTTCGCACCGAACTCGGTGCGGGCGAGCTCGTAGCCCCATTTGCAAAACGCGCCCTCGGTGAACTTCATGA
>DQBD01000231.1:0-151 GCA_003526065.1 Gammaproteobacteria bacterium
GCCGCAACCGGCAGCGAGGCCATCACGTCATGCGAGTGACCGATGATGTGCGGCGTCAGGATGACGTTGTCGGCACCGACGAACTCGCGCAGCGGGCTGTCCATCGGCAGCGGCTCCTGCACGAAGGCGTCCAGCGCGGCACCGGCGATGA
>DQBD01000231.1:392-6336 GCA_003526065.1 Gammaproteobacteria bacterium
TCCAGCGCGGCACCGGCGATGACGCCTTCCTTGAGCGCCTTGTACACGGCGGTTTCGTCCAGCGCGGCGCCGCGGGCGGTGTTGACCAGGTAGGCGGTCGGCTTCATCAGGCGCAGTTCGCGCTCGCCGATCATGGCCTTGGTCTCGTCGGTGACCGTCACGTGCAGGCTGACGAAATCCGAACGCTGCAGCAGCTCGTCCAGCTCGACCTTCTTGGTGCCGGCCGGTGCCTTGTCCTGCGGCACGTACGGGTCGAAGTAGAGGATCTCGGTCTCCCAGCCCTGCAGGCGGTCGACCACGCCACGGGCGATGCGGCCCATGCCGACCAGGCCGATGGTGCGGCCACGCACGCTGCGCGAGGTCAGTTCGCGCGGTCGCGGCGCGTTTTCGGCCAGCAGGCGCTGCTTGAACGGCATCTGCATGGCCAGCGCGGCGATGAACAGTACCGAGGCCTCGGACATGCCCAGGAAGTTTTCCGGCGTGGCACCGTGGCCGACGATGATGCCCAGGTCGGTGGCGGCATCGACATCGATGCTCTCGACGCCGATCACCGGCGACATGATGGCGCGCAGGCGCGGCGCGGCTTCCATGATCGAGCGGTCGATCTTGGTGATGGGGCTGGCGACGATGATGTCGGCGCGGCCGAACAGGCGCTCGTAGTCGGCCGGGTCGTAGACCGTGAAGCCGGGGCCGGTGGCAGCCGGGCCACGGATGATTTCGCACCCCAGGTCGCCGAACGCGTCGGCCAGAATGTCCGAAATCCAGTCCGTGGAAACAAAAATGACCCCCTTGCTCATGCGGCTTCTCCTCAGCTTGGTTGGGATTGGGAAAGGGTGTTCGTGACGGCGACGTCACCGTCCGGAGGCGGGTTCGACCGAACGGTCGGATTGTAGGTGGCGGCCCGTGATGCCGACAACCGGCAGGTGGAAGCGGTGGGGCTCAGTCGAACACGACCGTCTTGTTGCCGTACGCCAGGATGCGATGCTCCAGGTGCCAGCGCACGGCGCGCGAGAGCACCATCTTTTCCACGTCGCGGCCTTTCTGTACCAGGTTTTCCACCTGGTCACGGTGCGACACGCGGATGACGTCCTGCTCGATGATCGGCCCTTCGTCCAGGATGTCGGTGACGTAGTGGCTGGTGGCGCCGATGATCTTGACGCCGCGGTCGAAGGCGCGGTGATAGGGGCGGGCACCGAGGAAGGCCGGCAGGAAGGAGTGGTGGATGTTGATGATGCGCGCCGGGTAACGCGCCACGAAACGCGGTCCGAGAATCTGCATGTAGCGCGCCAGCACGATCAGGTCGACGTTGTGCTCGTCCAGCAGTGCCATCTGCGCGGCTTCGGCGGTGTTCTTGCCCTCCGGCGTCACCTCGATCAGGTGAAACGGCACATCGTAGAACTCGACCAGCTGGCGGGTGTCTTCGTGGTTGCTGATCACCAGCGGGATGTCGCAGTACAACTCCCCGGCGCGGTGGCGGTACAGCAGGTCGGCCAGGCAGTGGTCGTAACGCGAGGCGAAGATGGCCACCCGCTGGCGGCGGTCGGATTCCTCCAGCCGCCAGTGCATCGAGTGCTTTTCCGCCAGTGGCGCGAACGACGCGGCGAATTCCCCCAGGGGCATGTCGAAGCCCGCCAGGGACCACTCCACGCGCATGAAAAACAGCCCGGCGGCGATGTCGACATGCTGATCGGCGTGCAGAATGTTGGCACCGTGGCGGTACAGGAATTCGGCCACGGCGGCCACCAGGCCCCGCTGGTCGGGACAGGTCACGAGCAAAATGGCGGTATTGCGGGACATCGTTACGGGTAGGGAATACTGGCTGTGCGGCGCAGAACTATAAGTCAAACGGCGGCCTGGATCAGGGTTCGCCCACTGGCCGGGGGGACGGCATGAGCGATGCCGGCAGGCAACCGGATGGCTATGCCGCTGCCTTGAGGGCGCTGCGCGCCGTGCTTCCGGCCGATGGTCTGTTGACCGAGGAGGCCGAGCGGCGGGTCTACGAATGCGACGCGCTGGCCAACTACCGGGCCCTGCCGCTGGCGGTGGCGCTGCCGGACACGGTCGAGCAGGTACAGGCCCTGCTGCGCGTGTGTCACCAATACGGCGTGCCGGTGGTGCCGCGTGGCGCCGGCACCGGCCTGTCGGCCGGGGCGCTGCCGCGCGAGGACGGCATCCTGCTGTCCATGACGCGTTTCGACCGCATCCTGCAGATCGATCCCGACAACCGCATCGCCCGCGTGCAGCCGGGGGTGCGCAACCTGGCGGTGTCCGAGGCGGCAGCCGTCCACGGGCTGTTCTACGCGCCGGACCCGTCGTCGCAGTTCGCCTCCAGCATCGGCGGCAACATTGCCGAGAACTCCGGTGGCGTGCACTGCGTGAAATACGGCCTGACCACCCACAACCTGCTCGAGGTGACGCTGGTCACCCTGGAGGGTGAGCTGCTGACCGTCGGTGGCGGCGGGCTGGACGGGCCCGGTGCCGACCTGCTGGCGCTGGTGACCGGGTCGGAGGGCATGCTCGGCGTGGTGGTGGAGGCGCGCCTGAAGCTGCTGCCGGTGCCGGAGTCCATCGTGCTGCTGCAGGCAGCGTTTCCGGACCTGGAACGTGCCGGCCGGGCGGTGATGGACATCGTCGCCGCCGGCGTGGTGCCGGCGGGGCTGGAGATGATGGACCAGGTGGCCATCGAAGTGGTCGAGGGTTACATCCAGATGGGGCTGCCGGTGGACGCGGCGGCATTGCTGCTGTGCGAGCTCGACGGCGCCGCCGCCGACGTGGAGGCGCAGCTCGAACGGGTCACGGCGCTCATGCAGGCGTGCGATGGCTACGACCTGCGCGTGGCGCGCGAGGCCGACGAGCGCACGCGCCTGTGGGCCGGTCGCAAGGGCGCCTTTCCGGCCATGGGGCGCGTGTCGCCGGATTTCTACATCGTCGACGCCACCGTGCCGCGACGTCACCTGCCGGACATCCTGCGCCACATCGGCGAGCTGGCGGCCGAGTATGGCCAGCGCGTGGCCACCGCCTTTCACGCCGGTGACGGCAACCTGCATCCGCTGATCCTGTACGACGCAGCGGTGCCGGACGAGGTCGAGCGCACCGAGCAGCTGGCCGGGCGCATCCTGGATGCCTGCCTGAAGGTGGGCGGCACCATTACCGGCGAGCATGGCATCGGTGCCGAGAAGATCGACAAGGCCTGCAAGCAGTTCGCCGATCCGGTGCTGGAGGACTATTTCGCGGTCAAGCGGGCCTTCGACCCGGCCGGACTGCTGAACCCCGGCAAGGCGATTCCGACCCTGACGCGCTGCGCCGAGCTGCGCGGCAGCCATGTGCACCACGGCCAGCTGCCGCACCCGCACCTGGAGCGCTTCTGAAGATGGGACAGGACCGCAGCGAGGCGTTGCAGGCGGCGGTACGGGCGGCGCTGGCGGCGGGGCACGCCGTGTCCGCGCGCGGCCATGGCAGCAAGGCGTTCTACGGCAACCCGCGGGGCGGCGAGCCACTGGATGTGAGCGGCCACCACGGGGTGGTGGCCTACGAGCCCGGTGACATGGTCATTACCGCGCGCGCCGGCACGTCACTGGCGCAGCTGGAGGGCGTATTGGCCGAGTGCGGGCAGATGCTCGGCTTCGAGCCGCCGAGGTTCGGTGGTGGCGGCACGCTCGGGGGCGCCGTCGCCGCCGGCCTTTCCGGCCCGCGGCGACCGTGGGCCGGCGCCGCGCGCGATTTCGTGCTCGGCGCGCAGGTGATCAACGGCCGTGGGGAGTGGGTGCGTTACGGCGGCGAGACCATCAAGAACGTGGCCGGCTACGATCTGGCGCGGCTGTATGCCGGCTCGCTGGGCAGTTTCGGCCTGATGCTCGAGCTGTCGGTCCGTGTGCTGCCGGTGCCACAGACCGAGCTGACACTGGTGCTCGCGCCAGCCGAGCCACGCCAGGCCATGGTGGATTTGCAGCGACGGCCGTGGCCACTTTCGGGCCTGTGCCTGCTGGACGGGCAGCTTTACCTGCGTCTGTCCGGCACGGCTGACGGCGTGGCGGCGGCACGGGCGCATATCGGCGGCGAGGCGCTGGCCGAGGGCGCTGCGTTCTGGCGCGGGCTGCGTGATCTCGAACTGCCGTTTTTCCTCGGTGCGCAGGCCCTGTGGCGTGTGTCACTACCGCCGGCGGCGCCGCCGCTCGATCTGCCCGGCAGCTGGCTGGAGGACTGGGGTGGGGCGCAGCGCTGGCTGCGTACCGATGCGTCGGCGCAGCAGGTACGTGCGGCCGCCGCTGCGGCGCATGGGCACGCCACCCTGGTACGTGGCGACCGCAGCGGCGGCGTGTTCCAGCCACTGTCCACGGCGGCGGCGACGGTTACCCGGCGCCTGAAGGCGGAGCTCGACCCGCGGGGCGTGTTTGCCGGGGGTCTGGTGCCGCTCGACTAGGGCAGGGACGGCGAGCCGGTAGAATGCCGCCTCACCCGCAACGCCGCGCTTGCCGCATGGACCAAGAACTTGCCCGTTTCCTCGGCCGCGCCGAGGCCCTGCTCGGCCGGCTCGAACCGCTGCTGCCCGAGCAGCCGCAGCCGATCGACTGGCAGGTCACGCAGGCCGCGCGCTGGCAGGCGCTGCCCGGGCGGGGCGGTGCGCTGGTGCCGATCGACCATCCGCAGCGGATGGTGCTCGATGATCTGTTCGGCATTGATCGCGCCAAGGCGGCGCTGGAGCGCAACACGCGTCAGTTCCTGGCGGGCGCGCCGGCCAACGATGCCCTGCTGTGGGGCAGTCGCGGCACTGGCAAGTCCTCGCTGGTCAAGGCCCTGCTGACGCGCCATGCTCCGGACGGCCTGCGCCTGATCGAGGTGGACAAGGACCATCTGGTCGAGCTGCCGCAGATCATCGCCGCCGTGCGTGATCTGCCGCAGCGTTTCGTGGTGTTCTGCGACGACCTGTCCTTCGGCGCCGACGAGCCGGCCTACAAGGCGCTCAAGGTGGCGCTGGATGGCTCGCTGGCCGGCGGACGCGACAACCTGTTGATCTACGCCACCTCCAACCGGCGCCACCTGTTGCCGGAGTACCAGGAGGAAAACGCGCTCACGCGCCACGTCGGCGAGGAGATCCACTTCGCCGAGGCGGTGGAGGAAAAGATCGCCCTGTCCGAGCGCTTCGGCCTGTGGCTGGCGTTCCATTCCTTCGATCAGGAGCGGTATCTGGACATCGTCCGGCACTGGCTGCGCCGTCTTGGCTGCGACGATGCGCCGGACCGCTGGCGCGAGGCGGCATTGCGCTGGGCACTGACGCGCGGCAGCCGCAGCGGGCGCAGCGCCCTCCAGTTCGCGCGCGACCATGCCGGTCGCCGTCGCCTGGGAGAGCCCTGATGCGGGTGCTGCCGGCTGCCGGGCTGCGGTTTGCCAAGATGCACGGTCTGGGAAACGACTTCGTGGTCATCGACGGCGTGCGTCAGGCGCTGACGCTGACGCCCACACAGGTGCAGGCCCTGGCCGATCGCCATTTCGGCATCGGCTGTGACCAGGTGCTGCTGCTCGAGGCGTCGGCCCGGCCGCAGGCCGATTTCACCTACCGCATCTTCAACGCCGACGGGAGCGAGGTGGAGCACTGCGGCAACGGCGCCCGCTGCGCCGCGCGCTTCGTGCGCGAGCAGGGCCTGAGCGACCGGGACACGCTGTGCTTCGACACCCTGGGCGGGCTGATCCGCCCACGCCTGCTGCCCGACGGGCAGGTCGAGGTGCAGATGGGGGTGCCGACGTTCACGCCGCCGGACATCCCGTTCGAGGCGCCCGCCGAGGCGCTGGACTATCCACTCGAGGTGGCCGGCGAGACGCTGCGCGTCGCCGCGCTCGCCATCGGCAATCCGCATGCGGTTTTGCAGGTGGCGGACGTCGACCGCGCGCCGGTGGCCACGCTGGGGCCGCAGATCGAACGCCACGCGCGCTTTCCGCGCCGCGTCAA
>DQBD01000231.1:6668-19926 GCA_003526065.1 Gammaproteobacteria bacterium
CCTGTGGCAGCGGCGCCTGCGCGGCGTTCGTGGCCGCTGTACGCTGGGGCGTGTTCGATGCCGCGGCGCGCCTGCACCTGCCGGGTGGCACATTGGAACTGGCCTGGGCCGGCGCCGGTACGCCGGTGTACCTGACCGGCCCTGCCGTCACCGTGTTCGAGGGCACACTTTCCGTATGAAGAAAAACACCGCCAAGCCTGCCGCCGACGCCGACCAGGTCGCGGCCTACCTGCTGCTGAACCCGGATTTTCTGGAGCACCATCCGCAGGTGTTCGAGGCGCTGGACGTGCCGCATCCGACCGGCGGCGCGGTGTCGCTGGTGGAGCGACAGGTGGCGGTCCTGCGCGAGCGCAACCGGGCACTGACCGCCCGTCTGGACGCCGTGCTGGAGGCCGCCCATCGGCATGACGACCAGTACCGCAAGCTGCTGGACATGGCCGTGGCGCTGGCGGCCTGTGGCGATGTGCCGGCGCTGCTGCACGCGCTGGAACTGCACCTGAAGCGCGACTTCGGCACCGGCGCCATGCGCCTGCTGACGCACGCCGCGCCGGCAGCCGCGCCGCAGCTGGTGGCCGACTTCGACGTGGCGCCGTTCGCGGCGGATCTCGAGCATGGCCATGCCCGTTGCCTGCCGGCGACCGAGCTGGAGGGCGTGCAGCCGTTCCTTGGCGCCCAGACAGCCTCGGCGGCGGTGCTGCCGCTCGGGGGCAGCGCACCGGCGCTGCTGTTGATGGGGGCCGAGGATGCCGAGCGGTTCAGTCCGGAGCTCGGCACCCTGTTTCTCGATCGCCTGGCGCGTCTGGTCGGCGCCCACTGGCACCGACTGGCCAGCGGGTGAGCGCGGCGGCGCCGACGGTCGACGCATTCCTGGCGGCGCTGGCGCATCAGCGCCGCGCCAGTCCGCACACGCTGAGCGCCTACCGGCGCGACCTTGAACGCTGCACGCGGCTGTTGCCGCTGCTCGGTGCCGGAACGCTGGTCGAGCTGACGCCGGCGCAGATTCGCCGCCTGGTCAGTCATCTGGCGCGCGACGGCCTGTCCGGACGCAGCATTGCCCGTCTGCTGGCGGCGCTGCGTGCCTATTACCGTCTGGCCATCGACCACGGCGCCTTGGCCTCGGACCCCGCCGCCGGCATCACGGCGCCGAAAAGTCCGCGCCGGCTGCCGGCCACGCTGGACGTGGACCACCTGGCCCGTCTGCTCGATTTCGCCGCCGAGGATCCGTTGGCGCGGCGCGACCGCGCCATGTTCGAGTTGCTGTACTCGTCCGGCCTGCGTCTGGCCGAGCTGGTGGCGCTGGACTGCGGTGATGTCGACCTGGCCGACGCCAGCGCGCGGGTCACCGGCAAGGGCCGCAAGACCCGCATCGTGCCGGTCGGCGCCCGTGCCTGTGCCGCGCTGGCCGACTGGCTGGTGCTGCGTCGCACGCTGACGGCCGAGCCGGCGGCGCTGTTCGTGAACCGCCGGGGCGGACGGCTGTCGGCACGCGCGGTGCAGCAGCGCCTGAGGCACTGGGCCGACCGCCAGGGCATCGACCGGCGGGGCTACCCGCACCTGTTGCGTCACTCGTGCGCCGGGCATCTGCTGGAATCGTCCGGCGACCTGCGCGCCGTGCAGGAGTTGCTGGGCCACGCCAGCATTGCCACCACGCAGGTCTACACCCAGGTCGACTTCCAGTACCTGGCCCGGGTGTACGACGCCGCGCATCCGCGGGCGCGGCGGCGCTCGGGCTGACGGGGCAGGGGATTCGTCAGGAGATGTTTCGCTGGCGCGTGCTGCCGGCGCCCTGTCCGGCGAACGTGGTCAGCGCGTCCAGGTCGACGATCCGCACCAGCCGCCCGGTGACTTCCACCAGCCCGTCGCGCTGCAGCTTGCCGAACGCGCGGCTGACGGTCTCGGCGGCCAGGCGCAGGTAGGCGGCAATGTCCTGTCGCGACATGGGCAGGTTGAATTCGGTGGCCGAGAAGCCGCGGTGGGCAAACCGCTGCGACAGGTCCAGCAGCAGCAGGCCCAGGCGCCGCTCTGGCAGGTGGTCTCCGAGCGCCAGAAGCTGCTGCTCCTTGCCGGCGATTTCCTGGCTCATCAGCCGCATCAGCTGGTGTTGCAGCGCCGGCACGCGGGCCGCGGCGTGTTCGAGCAGGTCGAATGCCACCTCGCAGACGCTGGACAACTCCAGAGCCTGCGCGGTGACCTGGTGCTGGTGCTCGATCAGGCCGTCGAGGCCGATGATTTCGCCGGGCAGGTGAAACCCGATGATCTGCTCGCTGCCGTCGATTCCCAGGGTGAACGTCTTGATGGCACCGCTGCGCGGCACGTAGATGGCGCGGAACGGCTCATCGACGCGAAACAGGGTCTTGCCACGGGGGTGCGAGCGCGAGCGCGACACGATGTGTTCGAGCTCGGCGACGTCGGCGTCGCTCATGCCGCGCGGCAGGCACAAGTCGTGCAGATTGCAGGTGGCGCAGGAAGCCTTGAGCCCCCCAAGTGAAAAGACGTTGTCGGATGGGGTGTGGCCTGCCATGCGTTCCTGTGGGGGATGAGGAAACTGTATGCAAACCTAACATACGCTTGACGCTGCGTTGTCAGAACCGTGCCTCTCGGCGGTTCAGAAGCGGCGTATTCCTTCCAGCATCATGTTCACTGCGATCAGATTCAGTAGCAGGCCGGTCAGTTTCTCCAGCGCGTTGATGCCACGCGGCCCGAGCCAGGCGGCGATCTGTCGGCCTGCCAGGAAGGTTGCCAGGGTGACCAGCAGCGTACACAGCAAGGCCGCGGCCAGGTGCCACAGCGGCACTTGCTGTTGGGTGCGCAGCAGCATGACGGTGGCCACCGCTGCCGGTCCGGCGATGGCGGGCACGGCGATGGGCACCAGCAGCGGGTCGGCCGCGTAGCCTTCGTCGAAGGCTCCTTGCGGGCCGCCGTAGATCATCCGCAGTGACAGCAGGAACAGGATCACGCCGCCGCCGATGTACAGCGCTGCCTGGCCGATGCCGAACACCTGCAGCAGGCCGGCGCCGCCCCAGCCGAACAGCAGCAGCACGCCGAAGGCAAACAACGACTCGCGCAGCACGGCGCGGCGGTAGGCGGCGGCATCCAGGCGGCCGAGCGCCGACAGCACCAGGGGCAGGTTGCCGAACGGATCGGTGACCAGCACCAGCAACAGGACCAGTTCGGCCGCGTTCACGGTGTGGTGGCCGGCAGGTAGAGGGCCGGGTCCTGGCGGTAAAACAGCGCCAGTTGCTCGTACACCGCCGGGTAACCGCGCTGCAGGTCCCGCGGCGCGTCGAAGAACAGTTCGCTGGTCACCGCGAAAAACTCCGCCGGTGATTCGGCGGCATAGGGGTCGACCACGGTCGACAGCCGGCGCATGGCACGCCGGCCAAGGTCCCGGTACGCCGCCGCGAACGCGGCGCTCCAGGCACCGGGGTCCATGCCCGGGTGCAGGGGCGGGCGGCCGTTGGCCTCACCATCGAGTTGGTCGAGCTTGTGCGCGCACTCGTGCACGACGACGTTGTAGCCGTCGCCCTGGCCGGCGGCGGCGACGTCCGCGAGGGACAGGATCAGCGGCCCTCGCCCCCACGACTCGCCGCTGCGCCAGTCCTCGATCTGGTGCACCACGCCGGTCTCGTCCACTTCCTCGTAACGGCTGCGGAACTCGTCCGGGTAGAGCACCAGCGCATGCCAGCCGCGATACCAGTCGAGCCCGAGATTCAGGATCGGCAGGGCGGCCAGCAGGGCCAGGGCCAGGGTTTCGGTGGTGCCCAGATCCAGCTCGCCGATCGGTTCGATGCTTTTCTGTGTCAGCAGCGCCCCGGCGAGCCGCTGCAGGCGCTGGCGTTCGCCGGCAGGCCGCGGGGCGAGGATCGGCAACGCCAGGAAGGCGGCCTCCCAGTCGGCCTCAGGGATGGCCGGCGCTGGCCGCCGCCAGGCCTGCCACAGCCGGCGCAGCATGCCTAGCTGGCCAGCGCGGCGAGCTTGGTGGCCAGCTGCTGGTCGTCGTCGTGGCCGGGTTCTCCCCAGAACACGCTCAGTTCGCGTCGGCTCGCGGCGGGATGGCTGGCGCAGGCGAGCAGCACCCGCGCCAGGTCGGCTCGACCGATCCGGTAACGCATCTCGAGCGGCCAGTCGCGGTCGGTCAGGGTGAGTTCGTGCGCGCCACCGGGCTTGTCGTTGAGGATGCCGGCGCGCACGATGCAGTAGTCGAGGCCGCTCGCCTTGAGGTACTCGCCCTTGTCGAGCGAGTGGTCGCGCAGGCCCGGCTTGACCCGGTTCAGGATGCGCATTCCGGTGGATGGCTGCGTCAGGCCGATGGTCGACAGCAGCACCAGCCGCCCCGTGAAGCCGCGTTGCTTGCAGGCCTCCACGGTATTGACCAGGCCGCCGTACATGACGGCGCGAACCTTCTCCCGGCTGGCGAACAGGCCGCGCCCGCCGATGCCGCCGGTGATGTCCACCGTGAACACGATGGCGCGCCACTGGGGGTCCACCGCCTCGACCAGTGTTTCCGGGCGGGTGACATCGCCATAAACGACGCCTGCCTGGCTGCCGAACAGGTCACGGCCCTTGTCCGGGTTGCGCGCCACGGCGATGGCCGGTCGGCCGGCGTCGATCAGCTGGCGCATGGCGTGCAGGCCGCTGCCGCGCGTGGCCCCGATGACGGCAATCGTGTCGGTCATGGTCTTCCCCCTCGGGAGCGGATGGGCAGGGAGATTGTAAGGAAATGCGCCTGCGTGCTGCCGATGATGGGGCACGCTGTGGCCGCCTGGCACCGGGTGGGGTGTTCGCGTCTGTCCGTCGGCCGGTGTTCGCACGTCGCTGTCGCGTGCATGGGCACGCGGCGTGATCGACCGTTCGTCCGCGCCGGATGGCCCGCACCGGGCCTGCGGGGCGGTCGGCGCGCGTCGCTCAAGCGTCGTTGCGAAGGCGGCGCAGCGCCAGACGCACGGCGGCCTGGCTGCATGGCCCGGGGTCGGTCAGGAGGGTGTGGCAGGCGGCAAGCACGGCCGCCTGCAGGGCGTCGTGCCAACTCGGGTCGGTGGACGGTGGGGTGTCGCGCACGTCGTGCGCGCCGGCACAGGACTGCGGCATGGCCAGGCTCCTTCCGGTTCTTCAGGACAACGGACCTGGCTTGCCGCGCGCAGGAGGAGAGAGGGATCCGCAGCTGGCTAACGTCCGGGGTCGATCATAACCCAAAGATAAGAATAATTGTCATTCGCGTTTCAAAAGCCGGTTTGGGTTGCCCCGTTCGGGGGTGCGCCGCCATGCGGGCTTGATGCCGGTCAAGAGGCGCCTGGGCGGTCTTTCGATACTGCGTGCTGTTCGCACCGACCGGTGTCGACATGCCGTTGTCGTGTGCCCGGGGCGCGCGGCGACATACCCACACCACGGAGGGTTTCGCGTGAAAGACGTCACCAAGCTGATCCTGGAGGACGGCGCCGTCCAGGACCGCCGCATCTACTGGGATCAGGACATCTACGAGCAGGAGCTGGAGCAGATCTTTGCCCGCGCCTGGCTGTTCCTGGCGCACGAGTCACAGTTGCCGAAGCCGGGCGATTTCCTGACCACGCGCATGGGGGAGGACAACGTCATCGTCGCCCGCCAGCCGGACGGGAGCATCAAGGCGTTCATCAACTCCTGCCCGCATCGCGGCAACGTGGTGTGCCATGCCGACAGCGGCAACGCGCGCTCGTTCACCTGCGCCTACCACGGCTGGGCCTTCGGACTGGACGGCGACCTGGTTACCGTGCCGCTGGAGCACGACACCTACTACGACGCCATCGAGCGCCCGCGCTACGCCATGCACCCGGTGGCCAAGGTGGAAAGCTACAAGGGCCTGGTGTTCGGCACCTTCGACGCCTCGGCACCGTCGCTGCGCGACTACCTGGGCGACATGGCCTGGTACATGGACAGCTTCCTGGACGTGCCGGGTGGCGTGGAGCTGCTCGGTCCGCCGATGAAGTCGATCCTGAACTGCAACTGGAAGGTACCGGTCGAGAACTTCATCGCCGATGGCTACCACGTGGGCTGGGCGCACGCGGCGGCCCTGAAGGCCATCGAGTCGCCGCTGTCGCCGCTGGCCGGCAATCAGGCGTACGACGTCAACACCGGCCTGCAGGTGGCCACCCGGGGTGGGCACGGCTTCGGCGTCATCTGGGACGCGGCGGCGGCCATTCACCCGGACGGCGCGCTGTACCGCGACTGGATCGCCCAGCGCGAGCCGCTGGTGCGCGAGCACCTGGGCGAGTGGCGGGCGCGCTTCTACAACGGCCACTGGGACGCCAGCATCTTCCCGAACTGCTCGTTCCTGTACGGCACCAACACCTGGAAGCTGTGGCTGCCGGCCGGTCCGCACAACATCGAGGTGTGGACCTGGACGCTGGTCGAGAAGGACATGCCGGAAGCGCTGAAGCAGATGATGGTCGCCACCAACATGATGACCTTCGGCACCGCCGGCATGCTCGAGACCGACGACGGCGAGAACATGGAGCAGTGCACCGGCAGCAACCGCGGCTGGGTGACCCGCCGCGGCAAGCTGTATTCGGGCATGGGCCAGGTGCGTGAGGGCACCCACCCGGAACTGCCGGGCATCGTCGGCAAGGGCATCGTGTGCGAGACCTCCAACCGCGGCTTCTACCGCCGCTGGGCCGAGCTGATGAGCGGTCGCAGCTGGGAGGAGATCGCCCGCGAACCGCATTACGCACCCAACCGCCAGGTGGCCTGACATGAACGCACCCACACACGTCAAAACCCCGGCCAATCCGCGCTATGTCGACCGCGACACGCTGTTCGAGGTCGAGCGCTTCCTGATCCGCGAGGCGCGCATGCTCGACGAGGAGCGCTTTCGCGAGTGGTGGCACACGCAGCTGACCGAGGACGTGCACTACGTGCTGCCGGTGCGCGAGGTGCGCATGCGCGCCGACAAGAAGCCGGTCGGCAGCAACCCCGGCGCCTATGTGTTCAACGACAATTACCCGATGCTCGACATGCGCATCCGGCGCCTGGAGACCGGCCTGGTGTGGATGGAGGACCCGCAGAACTACATCCGTCGCTTCGTCAGCAACGTCGATGCCGCCTGGGCCGACGTGGAGGGCGAAGTGGATGCGTGGTCCAACTTCATCGTCTACCGCAACCGCCGTCAGCGTGACGAGACGGTGGTGTGGGGCACCAAGCAGTGCCGCCTGCGCAGGGTGGACGGCCAGTGGAAGCTGGCGCGACGCGTGATTCTGGTCGACCAGCGCGTGGTGCTCGACAAGAACCTGTACTTCTTCATCTAGACCACGGCGCCCGACGGGCGCGACCCAACCTGCCGACCGCCGGTGGTGTGAGCCGCACGCCACCGGCGGTTTGTTTTTGGCCGGTCGGTGCTTGAATCGGCGGCATACTGTCGGCATTTCCTACCCCTGTCCCGGCAGCACATCCGCAGGAGAGTCCATGCGTCTTTTATTCGTTGCAGCGGCCGCGCTGGTGCTGGCCGCCTGTACCCAGGAAACCCAGAACGAGATTGGCCGGGCGGTGAAGAACTGGACCGGTACCAACGGCGTGCTCGAGGTGTACTCGGGGGGTGAACTGGTGCGGCGCTTCATCGCGATCGACAAGCTGACCACCGCCTCCGGCACCAAGGACGGGCAGCCGCGCCCGTACCGCTTTGGTTACGGCGTGCTGGACGAGAACCTCAACGGCCGTCGCGACGACAGCGAGAAGAAGGTGTATTTCGAGATCAGCGATTACGCCACGCCGTACGTCTTCTACGAAAACCCACGTTGATGCAGGCTGAGCGCGACCTGCGCTGGATGGCGCAGGCGCTGGAACAGGCGCAGGCGGCGCAGGCGCTGGGCGAGGTGCCGGTCGGTGCCGTGCTGGTGCGCGAGGACACGGTGCTGGGTGTCGGCTTCAACCGGCCGATCAGCGGCTGTGACCCGACCGCGCATGCCGAGGTGGTGGCGCTGCGCGCGGCGGCCGCCGACGCGGGTAACTACCGCCTGCCGGGCAGCACCCTGTACGTCACGCTCGAGCCGTGCGCCATGTGCGCCGGTGCCATCGTGCAGGCGCGCGTGCAGCGGGTGGTGTTCGGCGCCCGCGATCCGCGGGCCGGGGCGGCGGGGTCGGTGTTCGACGTGTTCGGGGAGCAGCGGCTGAATCACCGCCCGGCGGTGACCGAGGGGGTCATGGCCGAGGCGTGCGGCGACCTGCTGCGCGCCTTCTTTCGCCGCCGGCGCGGCGCCTGAGCGCCGGCGGCAGCCGCGTCATTCCTGGAGGAAGTCCAGGCACAGCCTGTTGAACAGGTCCGCCTTCTCGTACTGCACCCAGTGACCGCACTGCGAGAACACGATCAGACGCGCGTTGTCGCATTCCTGCAGGATCTCCATGCCGGACTCGACCGGGCAGGCGCGGTCGTCGCGGCCCCACAGCACCATGGTCGGCAGTGTCTTCAGCAGGTGCAGGCGCGGACGCAGGTCGTCGATGGACAGGGTCTGGAACACCCGTGGCGGCTGCGTGCAGGCGACCTCGTAGCGCTCGTCGACCAGCTGGTCGGTGACGTCGTCGTTCGAGTACGCCATGTACTCCAGGAAGCGGCGCAGCTTGTCCTTGCTGAAGCCGCCTTCTTCCTGGCCCAGTTCCTTCAGCTTCTGGATGGCCGGCATGGCCAGATAGCGTTCCATCGGGCCGATGCCGCCGGGACCCATGACCACCAGTTTCTTCACCCGCTGCGGAAAGTCCTGGGCGAAGCGGATGGCCATGGCGCCGCCCATGGAGTTGCCGACCAGCGTCACCTGCTTCAGCCCGAGCTGGTCCAGCAGCTTGACCAGGCAGTCGACCAGGGTCTGGAAGTCGAAGTTGCCGTCGGCCGGCTTGGACGACAGACCGTAGCCGAAGGCGTCCGGCGCGATCGCGCGGTAGCCGGCGTCGGCGAACACCTGCAGGTTGCGCTGCCAGTTGGTCCAGCCGCCGGCGCCCTGGCCGCCGCCGTGCAGGAAGATGACCGGGTCGCCGCTGCCCACGTCGTGGTAGTGCAGCCGGTTGCCATTACCCATGTCAGCGTAGTTGGCGACGGTGTTGTGTTGGTATTCCATGGTGTCCTCCAGGGGGCGCGGTCTGGTCCGGAAGGGCCAGGGCGGCCTAGTCGTTGTCGGTGAAGGGGTCGGTGCTGTTGTCGACCAGGTGACGCAGTTCCTTGCCCGGTTTGAAATGCACCACATAGCGCTCCCCCAGTGGCACCGGCGCACCGGTTTTGGGGTTGCGCGCCAGTTTTGGGCGCCGATAGTGCAGGCTGAAGCTGCCGAACCCGCGGATCTCGATGCGTCCCCCGTGGCTCAGGGTGTCGATCATCTGCTCTTGCAGCAGCTTGACTGCCAACTCCAGATCCCGGGCCGACAGGCCCTCGATGTCCTGCGCCAGCAATGCGATGAGTTCGGAACGGACCACTGCGAAAAGGCTCTTGGTTGCTTCTTGGTGGGGCGATGGCGCGGCGCCGCCGGCGGATTCTAAAGCCAACTCAATCAGTTGTGGACTGCGATCAAGTGTGCTGGCACCGCCGGCCGGAGCGGCTTGCTACCATGACGCCATAAAAACACTCTCGGAGGTTGTCGTCATGTCCACCGCTTCTCTTGATGTTCGCAAGGTGTTGGTGCCGCTGGATTTTTCCGACCCGTCACAGCGTGCCATGCAGTATGCGCGTCGGTTTGCGGAGCCGAGCCAGGCCGAGCTGATTTTGCTGTACGTCATCGAGCCGGTGGCGTATCCGGCAGAACTGGGCGTGGTCATCAACCTGGATGCGGACCTGACTGAACGGGCCCAGAGCGAACTGCAAAAATTGCGCGAGCAGCATCTGGGCGACTACTCGAATGCCCGCTGCCTGGTACGCAGCGGGGTGGCCGATACCGAGATCGTGACGTGCGCCGGGGACGAGCAGGTGGACCTGATCGTCATCGGTACGCACGGGTTTTCCGGGCTCAAACATTTGCTGCTGGGCAGCACCGCCGAGCGGGTGGTGCGCGACGCGAAGTGCCCGGTGCTGACCGTGCGTCACCATACGGACGACGACTGACACCGCAGCCGGCCGGCGCTCAGCCGGCGCGGCGGGGCACGCGCTGCACCACCACGGCGGCCAGAACCGCCGCCACCGTGAGCAGCAGGATTCCCGGGCGGTAGCTTTGCGTCGCCTCCAGCAGCCGGCCGAGCACCGCCACGGTGATGAAGCTGCCGAGTGCGCCGGCCGAGTTGACCACGGCGATGGTGACGGCCGCCATGTTCGGTGCGACTGCGCCGGTGACCAGCCCCCAGAAGCAGCTGAAGGCGGCGCCGGCACCGGTCAACGCCACCAGCATGCCGGCGAAGACCATGGGCACGCTGTCGGCGTAGGCCATGATGACGTAGCCGACGGCGGCGAGCAGCGCCCCGGCGGTGACATGCCAGTGGCGTTCCCGGCGCCGGTCCGAGTGGCGTCCCCAGCCGACCAGGGCCAGCCCGAACAGCAGATATGGCAGGCCAACCACCCACCCGACGGCTGTGGCGCTCAGCGGGGCGTCGATGGCCTGCACCAGCTTCGGGCTCCAGAAGATGATGCTCGAGAAGGCGCCGAGGAACAGAAAGTAGGCCAGCGCGAGCATCAGCACCGTCGGGTGCAGCATCTGCCGCAGCAGTCCGTGCGCGATGATGGGCGCGGCGCCGCGTTCCTCCTGCAGGGTTTGCTCCAGCCAGTTGCGCTGTGCCGGTGTCAGCCAGTGGGCCTGGGCCGGCCGGTCGGGCAGGATGAACAGCACCACCATGCCGAGCAGCACGGTAGGCACGCCTTCGACGATGAACAGCCATTGCCAGCTGGCCAGTCCGGCCAGCCCGCCCATGCCGTCCATGATGGCGCCGGACAGCGGGCCGCCCAGCAGTCCGGCCACGGCCAGCGCCAGTGCGAACTGGCCGATGGCGGTGGCCCGGTCGCGGTCGCGGAACCAGTAGGTGAGGTACAGGATGATGCCGGGGTACAGGCCCGATTCGGCCACGCCCAGCACGAAGCGCATGACGTAAAACTCGAACGGCGTGCTCACCGTGGCCATGGCGGCAGATACCGCGCCCCAGATGAGCATGATGCTGCCGATCAGTCGCCGTGCTCCGATGCGTTCGAGCAGCTTGTTGGCCGGTACCTCGAACAGGAAGTAGCCGAAAAAGAACAGCCCCGCGCCCATCCCGTAGATGGCGTCCGAGAACCCCAGGTCCTCGTTCATGGTGAGGGCGGCGAAGCTGACGTTTACCCGGTCCAGGTGGGCCAGGATGTAAATCAGGATCAGTAACGGGATCAGCCGCAGGGTGACCTGCCGTCGTACACCCTCAGCGAACAGCCGCTCCTGGTCGGTCATGATGCTCCCCCCGATGTGTTTTTTCTGGTGCCGGCGTGGCGCCGGGGCGGGCATGATACCCGCCCCGCGGGTGAGCCGAAGTACGCCGGAGGGCGCTGTGGGGCGTCAGGCGCGGATGATGGTGCTGCGACGATGCTCGTCTTCCGGGAAGGCGCGTCCGGTCATCAGCGTGCCCCAGATGTGCTCGAACACCAGGCCCGGCTGGCCGGGGGTGGTGCCGGAGCGAAAGTACGTGTGTCCCTTGGGGGGATCGTAGGCGGTGTTGACGTCGTCACAATCGACCGAAAAGACGTTGCTGGGGGTCAGCAGGATGTCCTCCGGCCCGGTATGGCCGAGGCGGCGCGAGGCGATCTTGTTCTTCAGGTTGGCCACCTTGCTGGAGCGCAGGGCCATGTCGTCCGAGGCGAAATACACCACCACGTTGCGCGAGGCGTGGCTGATCAACTCGCCGGTTTCACCCTTGTGTATGGACTCGTTCTCGATGTCTGCCGCCACCAGGTAGGTGTTGCGGAAGATGAGGGGCACGCCATTGGGCAGGTCGTACTTGTTCCATGCCCACAGCGTTTCGCGCAGTACCCGGTTGCCCATGGAGTGCGCCAGCACGTTGATGCGCTTCAGGCACGGGTCTTCGGTCGGGTTGCGGGCGCCGTCCTCGCGCCACGCCAGAAAGTGGCCGAGCACCCGCGACAGCGAAAAGGCACTGGCGTCGGCAGCCTTCTGGTCGTCCCAGTAGTCCTTGACCAGGCCAAGGTCGTCGTCGCAGGGCCACACCACCGGCAGGACCAGCACTTCATGCTGCTTTTTGGCGTCGCACAGGGCCTGGAACTCGGCCGCGGCCGCGAACACCGCCTCCGGCAGGTTGGAGTAGCCATGGATGTAGATCAGCAGTTGGCGGTATGGCGAGGCCTTCAGCTCAGACATGAGGTTGAAGCCGCCGATCTCCTCGCAGCTGCCGTCCGGCAGCCGCCGGCAATAGAAGACCGAGTTGGCGGCGGCGTTGTTCTTGAGGTCGAACTCAAAGCGTCGGCCGACGCGCGTGCGGATGCTCTGGGTCGGAAAGCGGTTGGTAATGAATAGCATCTGCCACCTGTGCTGTGTGAGTGAGCAGGGGCCGAGTGTGCCGCCGCAGCCTCGTCGTGGCTGTGACCCGCTGCACACCTTGTCCGGTCCCGAGATGGCCCTGCTATGAACAAGCGTTTATCATCCGGCCAGCGGCGCTGGCGCCGATCCGACACACGTGTTCAGTGCTCGCAGGCACAGGAAGGAGGCGGTTGTGCAGGCTCCCGATAATGCGGTGGACGAGGCAGGCCGCCTGGATGCGCTGCATTCGCTCAATGTGCTCGATACCGACCCCGAGGAGCGTTTCGACCGCCTGACGCGCACGGCCCGGCGGTTGTTCGACGTGCCCATCGCGCTGGTAAGCCTGGTTGACGCGAACCGGCAGTGGTTCAAGTCCTGCATGGGGCTGGGCGTGCGTGAAACCCCGCGGGACGTTTCGTTCTGCGGGCACACAATCCTCGGCAACGACGTGTTCGTCATTACCAATGCCTGCGAGGACCCGCGGTTCGCGGACAATCCGCTGGTCACCGGCGAGCCGCACATCCGTTTCTATGCCGGATGTCCGTTGACGGGTGGCGGTGGCCACAAGCTGGGTACGTTGTGCGTCATCGACTCGCGGCCGCGCGAATTCGGACCGGACGATGCGGCGGCGCTGAAGGACCTGGCGGCGATGGCGCAAAGCGAGTTGACCGCGATGCGGATGGCGACCGAGGATGCGTTGACGGGCATTTTGAATCGGCGCGGTTTCGAGATGCTCGCGCAGCAGGCGCTGTCGATGTGTCTGCGGCAGGGTTCGGCGGCGACACTGCTGTTCTTTGATCTGGACAAGTTCAAGCAGGTCAACGACACCT
>DQBD01000235.1:0-204 GCA_003526065.1 Gammaproteobacteria bacterium
GCCGGCAGCCTGGGCATTCGCCTCGGGGGACCGGCATGGTACGACGGCCGCCTGCAGCAGCGCGGCGTGCTGGGCCGTGGCCGCGCCGCACAGCCACAGGACATCCGCCGCGCCCAGGAGCTCGTGCGCCGGGCGCTCATCCTGTGGCTGGTGGCCTTGTTCGGGGTAGCGTGGATCCATGAATCCGGGCTGGTCTGAATCCAC
>DQBD01000235.1:542-882 GCA_003526065.1 Gammaproteobacteria bacterium
ACCGGCATCAATCCGCACGGCTGGCCGGTACCCGCCCTGCCGTCCACATGCTGGCAACGGCTACCCGAAGACGATGATGGTCTGGTGGCGGCTGCACGTACCTATTACGGCGCCGCGCACATCCTGCCGGTGGCGGGGTCGCAAGCCGCGCTCCAGATGCTGCCGCGCTTGCGTCCGGCCTGCCGGGTCGGTGTGCTGACTCCCGGTTACGCCGAGCACGCGCTGGCCTGGCGACGCGCTGGGCATCGGGTGCAACCGGTATCGGTTCCCGAGCTGCCGGACGCGGTGGCGCAGTGCGACGTCATGGTCCTGATTTCACCGAACAACCCGACCGGCGAGC
>DQBD01000235.1:1119-5646 GCA_003526065.1 Gammaproteobacteria bacterium
CCGAACAACCCGACCGGCGAGCGCTTCAATCCCGAGCGATTGCTCGACTGGCATGGCGCGCTTGCCGCGCGCGGCGGCTGGCTGGTGGTCGACGAGGCCTTCATGGACATGACGCCCGAGACGAGTCTGTGCGCCGCGGATGCGCGGACCGGACTGATCGTGCTGCGCTCGCTGGGCAAGTTCTTCGGCCTGGCCGGTCTGCGCATGGGTTTCGTCTGCGCAGTGCCGGCCCTGCTGGACCGGTTGAGCGCCGCGCTCGGTCCGTGGGCCGTGAGCACGCCGGCACGGCACGTCGCCTGCACCGCCCTGGCCGATCGGGTCTGGCAGGCGGACATGCGCAAACGCCTGGCCGCGGATGGGGGCCGGCTGCACGATCTGCTCGTGCGCCACGGCCTGGCACCCACCGGCGGCTGCGATCTGTTCCAGTGGGTGGCCACCCCACTGGCGGCCGATCGGCATACGGCGTTGGCGCGCCAGGGGATCCTCACGCGCTACTTCGATCAGCCGCCCAGCCTGCGCTTCGGACTACCGGGATCCGAACCCGAATGGGCGCGGCTCGAGACGGCGCTCCTCGCCGTCCACGGGACACCTACCGGTACGGGATCGCCATGACGATACGCACGCTGATGATTCAGGGGACGACCTCCGATGCCGGCAAGAGTCTGCTGGTGACGGCGCTGGGTCGCTGGCTGCATCGCCAGGGCGTGCGTGTCGCCCCGTTCAAGCCGCAGAACATGGCGCTCAACAGCGCGGTCACGGTCGAGGGCGGCGAGATCGGCCGTGCGCAGGCGGTCCAGGCCCAAGCCTGCGGCGTGGTGCCACACACCGACATGAATCCGGTGCTGCTCAAGCCCAATACCGATATCGGCGCGCAGGTCATCATCCATGGTCAGGCGATCGGCACCATGGATGCGCGCGGATATCACGATTACAAACCCGTCGCGCGCGCGGCCGTTCTCGACGCCTATCACCGCCTCGCGGCGCGTCACGAATTCGTGTTGGTCGAAGGGGCGGGTTCACCCGCCGAGATCAATCTGCGCGCCGGCGATATCGCCAACATGGGTTTCGCCGAAGCCGTGGATTGCCCGGTGATCCTGATCGCGGACATCGATCGGGGCGGTGTCTTTGCTCATCTGGTCGGTACGCTGGCCTTGCTCAGCGAGACGGAGCGCGCGCGTGTGACGGGGCTGGTGATCAACCGTTTCCGCGGTGATCCGGCGCTGCTCGATTCGGGCCTGGAATGGCTAGAACGCCATACCGGCAAGCCCGTGCTGGGGGTGCTGCCCTACCTGCAGGGTCTGCATCTGGAGGCCGAGGATGCGCTGCCGCCGCCGTCGGCCTTGCGCGCCGGCACGGTGGACGACCGGTTACGGGTGCTGGTTCCTGCCCTGCCGCGCATCAGCAACCACACCGATTTCGATCCGCTGCGGCTGCATCCGTCGGTTGTCCTGCACTACGTCGGCCCCGGCGCGCGCATCGAACCCTGCGACCTTATCGTCCTGCCCGGTTCCAAGAGTGTGCGCACTGATCTGGACTGGCTACGCGCGCAGGGCTGGGATGCGGCCATCGCGCGGCATCTGCGTTACGGCGGCAAGCTGATCGGCATCTGCGGGGGGTTTCAGATGCTGGGACGCGCCATCCACGACCCGCATGGCCTGGAAAGCGCACCGGGCAGCAGCCCCGGCCTTGGGCTATTGGACATGGAGACCACTCTGGCGCCGCACAAGCAGCTGCGCAATGTCACCGGCGAGCTGGCCTGGGATGGCGCTGCGGTGAGTGGCTACGAAATCCATGCCGGCATCAGTACCGGCCCCGCCCTGCGCCATCCCGCGATGCAGCTCGGGCATGGCCCGGATGGCGCCCGAAGCGCGGACGATCAGATCTTCGGGACCTATGTCCACGGCCTGTTCGATGCCCCGTCAGCCTGCCAGACGCTGCTCGATTGGGCTGGCGTGGAAAGCAGTGCGCCGTTCGACTATCCGGCGCTGCGCGAGCAGGCCTTCGACCGGCTGGCCGAGACCGTGGAGGCGCATCTGCAAGCCGATTGGTTGCGCAGGTTGCTGCTGTCGACATCGGCTTGACTGCGCATGGCCGCGCCGCGTGTTGCACGTCGACGCCGCAAACCGTGCTGGGCAACGCCCTGATTCAGGCTGTTTTCGGGTGCGTAGGGTTCGTGCGTTGCACGCGCTGAGTGAGCGTACGCCAGCGCCGGCAATACCAATCGGTCACGGGATGGTCGTCGCGCGGGCGATCCGTCGAGGAAGGCTGCGGCTGCGTTGAATTGCCACCGGCCGCTGGACGATCAGGAACCTCCACCATCGAGACGTTTGAGCAGGCGATGCAGATTGGCTGGATCGAGGCCGAGTTCGCGCGCGGCAGCCGCGCGGTTGCCGCCATGGCGTGCCAGCGTGTCCGCCACCATCGTCTGTTTGAACGTGTCCACCGCTTCGCGCAAGGTGAGCGTGGGGGTTTTGGAGTCGGTCGGCGGCGCGGGTACGAACGGGGCGATGCTCGGTGCCAGATCCAGATGCGCGGCATGCAGCGTCACGATGCGGATCGAGTTGGGCTGCTCTTGTGCGACCGCCCGGACTGCCGCCCGGCTGATGAGGTGTTCGAGTTCCCGCACGTTCCCGGGCCAGGACTGACGTTGCAATGCGGCCTGTGCGTCGGAAGCCAGCCGCAAACCACGCAAACCCAGGCGAGCCCGGTTTTCCTCCAGAAAGCCACCGGCCAGCAGCAACACATCGTGTCCGCGCTCGCGCAGCGGCGGTACGTGCAGTGGATAGACGCTCAGACGGTGATAGAGGTCGGCCCGGAAACGTCCGGCGCGCACCTCCGCAGCAAGATCGCGATTGGTGGCCGCCAGCACCCGGACATCAACACGATGCTCCCGATCCGAACCCAATCGCTCGATCTGCCCACTCTGAAGGACGCGCAGTAGTTTTGCTTGAATGGGAAGCGGCAGTTCGCCAATCTCGTCCAGCAGGAGGGTGCCACCGTCAGCGAGTTCAAAGCGACCGCGCCGCTCCCCAACTGCACCGGTAAACGCGCCGCGCACGTGACCGAACAGCTCGCTTTCGACCAGATGTTCCGGAAGCGCCGCGCAGTTCAGGGTGATCAACGGCCGGCCCGCTCGGCGTGAGCGGGCATGAACGGCCTGCGCCACCAACTCCTTGCCCGTTCCGGTCTCGCCGGTGATCAAGACAGTGAGATCGGTATGGGCAACGGCCTCGATCTCCTTTTCCAAACGGCGCATCGCCCCGCTGTGCCCGGTGAGCGTCCGACCACCGTTCGGACCTCGAGCCTCGAACAGCAAGCGAGCCACCTGCTGATCCTGTTCGGCACGCCGGGCGAGACGTTCGAGACGTTCGACGGCGATCACGGTTGCGGTGGCCAGCGTGGCGAATGCCTGCAGCACGACTGGGTCGCAGGCCTCGAAGGCCTCCGGCTGCAAAGCGTCCAGGGTAAGCAGTCCCCAGAAATGGTCCTCGACGTACAGCGGACACCCCATGCAGTCGTGGATTTCGAGTTGGCCGGTCAGTCCCTCGATCAAGCCGTCGTACGGATCAGGAAGGCCGCAGTCGCTCGGGAGTCGGGTTGGGCCGCGTCGGTTCACCATCGTCAACAACCGTGGATGGTCGACCAGTCGGAAACGTCGGCCCAGTGTGTCGTGGCTGAGCCCGGTAACGGCCAGTGGTACGAGGCTGTCACCTTCCAGACGCAACAGGGCGGCGGCATCACATGGAAACACGCTCCGCAGCCCATCGAGGAAGGCCCGATAGCGTTCCTGGGGGGTAAGCTCCCGGGGCAGGTTCCCGACCAGTCCGACGTAGGTGGAAAAGAATGTGGGCGGAGTCATTTTCACATTCAGTAATGTCATATTAACAATGGTCAGTCGTTGTCATTGTGACCTGATGAAGCATTGATCTCAATCATATCAGCAGCTTCTCTCATGGCACGAAATCTGTCTCCTGGAGCACAGGCGCGCATGGCGCGCCGTCACCGGCAACCAGGAGGATGATTCCATGCTTTCGGCTCAACACCGCGACATCGTCAAGGCCACCGTCCCGCTGCTCGAAACCGGCGGTGAGGCGCTGACGCGCCACTTCTACGGAATCATGCTCGCCGAGTATCCGGAGGTCCGCCCGCTGTTCAACCAGGCGCACCAGGCCAGCGGCGCGCAGCCACGGGCGCTGGCCAACGGCATCCTGCAGTACGCCCGGCACATCGACCGGCTGGACACGCTCGGCCCGCTGGTCGGGCAGATCGTGCAAAAGCACGTGTCGCTGCAGGTGCTGCCGGAGCAGTACCCCATCGTCGGCAGCTGCCTGCTGCGCGCCATCCGCGAGGTGCTGGGACCGGACATCGCGACCGATGCCGTCATCGAGGCCTGGGCGGCGGCCTATCAGCAACTGGCGGATCTGCTGATCGGCGCCGAGGAAGACGTGTACGCCGCCGCCGCGGCGACCCCCGGCGGCTGGCGCGGCGCGCGGCGGTTCGAGGTGGTGCGCAAGGTGCCGGAGAGCG
>DQBD01000235.1:5893-9079 GCA_003526065.1 Gammaproteobacteria bacterium
TTTAAGCCCGGCCAGTACATCGGCATCCGGCTCACCGTCGACGGCCAGGAAGTGCGGCGCAACTACTCGCTCTCAGCCCCGCCGAACGGCAGCACCTACCGCATCAGCGTCAAGCGCGAACCCGGCGGCGTGGTGTCGAACCACCTGCACGACGCGCTCGGCGTCGGAGCCGCGATCGACCTGTTCCCGCCGGCCGGCGAGTTCGTGCTCGCGCCCGGCGAACGGCCGCTGGCCCTGATCAGCGGCGGTGTCGGCATCACCCCCACGCTGCCCATGCTGCACGCGGCGCACGAGCAGCGCCGGCCGGTCACCTTCGTGCATTTCGCGCGCAATGCGGCGGTGCATGCGTTTCGGGACTGGGTGGACGACCTGGTCGCACGCAGCCCGCAGGCACGACGCTTCTACTGTCACGAACAGGCCGGCACCCTACCGGTGGACGCCCACGGCCGCGCGTGCACCGACCTGTTGGCGCGCTGGCTGCCGCAGGCGCGCGACATGGACGCCTACTTCATCGGCCCGCCACCGTTCATGGCGGCCGTGAAGCGGGCCCTGGGCGAGCTTGGCGTACCGCCGGCGCAGATGCACTGGGAGTTCTTCGGCCCGGCAGCGGCGCTGGAGACCTGAGAGGATCTGCAGCGCTGCCGGCGGCTGACCCTGCCCCATCCGGAGGAGGAATCCACCATGCCCCATGACAACCCCATCCAGCAGCTCACGCACGAGCATCACCACATCCTGCAGGTGGTGCACGGCCTGAGCGCCATCGATCAGGCGCTGGCCGCAGGCGACCGGCCGGACCCTGCACGCCTGCGAACCATCGTCGCCTTCATGCGCGAGTTCGCCGACCAGTGCCACCACGCCAAGGAAGAGGCCATCCTGTTCCCGGCCATGGAGGACAAGGGCGTGCCGCACGGCGGCTGCCCGCTGGAGGCGCTGCGGCGCGAACACGTGCTCGGACGCGAGCGGGTCGGCGCCCTGGCGGCGGCCATCGACGCCCTGGAGCGTGGCGACAACGACGCCCCGGCCGCACTGCACGGGGCCATCGCCGCGCTCCAGCAGCTGTACCCGAACCACATCTGGAAGGAAGACCAGATGGTGTTTCCGATGGCCGAGCGCCTGTTCACCCCGGCGGAGCTGGACGCGCTGAACGCGCGCTTCGAGCAGGCGGAAATCGAGCTGGGGCAGGACCACGACCGCTACGTGGCCTTTGCCGAGGAGATGGCCGCGCTGCTCGGGCAGACGCCGCGCAGGCATGAATGACCGGTATGGGGTCGCGCTGCAGCAAAGGCGCTCCTACGGCCCGAAATGCACGCCGTACTGATGCCGGCCGACATTCGCGTCAAGCGCATCTATGAGCCTGCGCACGCCGACGATGGCGCGCGTGTGCTGGTGGATCGCCTGTGGCCACGTGGGGTGCGCAAGGAGGCAGCGGCGCTCACACGGTGGCATCGAGCCGCCGCGCCGAGTGCTGCGCTACGACGATGGTTCGGCCACGACCCAGCGCGATGGGAGGCATTTTGCGCCCGCTACCGCGCCGAGCTCGACGCCAATACCGATGCACTCACGCCGCTGCGCGAGTTGACCGATACAGGTCCGCTCACGCTGCTGTACGGCGCCCGCGACGATGTGCACAACCATGCCATCGTGCTGGCGGAATACCTGCGTGAACACATGGAGACAGAGGAAGGACCATGAAAAGCTCACTGCACCGCCCTGTGTGTGACTTGCTTGGCTGCCGCTATCCGCTGGTATTGGCCGGTATGGGTGGCGTGGCACGCGCGGAGCTGGTGACGGCCGTGAGTCGCGCCGGCGGCTTCGGCTTTCTCGGCATGGTGCGGGAACCGGTGACGCGCATCCGCGCGGAGGTCGCGGCCGTACGCGCGGCCGGGGTCGAGCACTTTGGCGTGAACCTGATCCCGGCGGGCACCGACCCGGCGCTGCTGGAGGCGCAGATCGAGACACTGATCGCGCTCGCCGTGCCGGTTGTGGGGTTGTTCTGGGACGTGCCCGCAGCGCTCATCGGGCGGTTGCGCACAGCGGGCCTGCGCATTGTCTGCCAAGTGGGCTCCGTCAAAGAGGGATGTGCCGCAGAGCTTGCTGGCGCCGATGTGCTGATCGCTCAAGGTGTCGAGGCTGGCGGGCACGTGCGCGGCGATCAGCCGCTGCACGCGCTGCTCGGCGATCTGGTGCCGATGACAAATGCACCCGTGCTGGCAGCGGGCGGGCTTAGTGACGGCGCGGATGTGGCCACCGTGCTTGCGCTCGGCGCGCAGGGCGCTGTGTTCGGTACGGCGCTGATCCCAACGCCGGAGAGTTTTGCCCACGATTTCCATAAGCAGCGACTCATCACCGCCAGTGCCGCCGATACGCTACTCACCGAGGATTTTCACATCAACTGGCCAGAGGGCGCCAAGGTCCGGGTGTTGCCCAACAGCGTCACCCGCGGTGAACACGGTGATCCCCGTTCCGGCCCACCGACGGTCATCGGTGAGGACGACGGGCGGCCGATCTATCGCTTCAGCACCGACTCACCGCTGCGCTCAACAGCGGGCGATCTCGAGGCCATGGCGCTGTATGCCGGGATGGGTATCGACCGCATCGATTCCATCATGGGCGCAGCCGAACGGGTTGGGCGGATCGCCGCGGAGGCCGAGGCCCTGCTGGCAGTCGACGCAAGTCCGCCAGCCGGATCGGGGCGCATGAGTTCATCTCCCCCGCAGCGTCCGAGCCGCGTCGCGCAGGAGGCGCTGATCGCGACTCTGAACGAACTGTTGGAGGCTGAACGCGCCGGTGCGCGCGTCGCGCTGCAGACGCTCAAGGAGGCGCCCGCCACGCTTCTGTCACTGATGCGCACCATCCAGCACGATGAGGCGCGCTGGTGTGCCTTGCTCGTCCAGGCCATCCAACATCTCGGCGGCAAGCCATCGCGCCGGACCGGAAGCTTCTACGCCAAAGCGATGGCTATCGAGGACTTGCCGGCACGGCTAGTTTTCCTGAATCACGGCCAACGCTGGGTGCTGCGGCGGCTGCGGGCGATCCTGCCTCAGGTAGACGATCCCCATTTACAGGCCGGACTTCAGGCCATGCGCACCGCACATGAGGATAATGTTGAACGCCTCGCAGCCCGGATTGACGCGCAAAACGCCGATTAGACGGCTGCCTGATGCCGACGCAAGATCGGGTCGCGAT
>DQBD01000235.1:9310-15424 GCA_003526065.1 Gammaproteobacteria bacterium
GCCGCGGTATTCGCTTCGCGTCAGAACCTCCAGTCGGTTCTGCCTGAGCACTGAAGCAGCAGCACGGAAACGTGAGATGACGATGCTCCGCGCAGGTCAATCAACCGATTCCGCTACGCCATGGCGTAGCAGCCGACGGAACCCGCAAACTCCGCCGACCGTGATCGGGCCGTGTCGCCGATCCCGAGAGCCGAAGCAATGTCGGAGCGCGCTGCCCTTCCCCTTGAAGGGCGAAGTTCGCCCGATTGGACGATCCGTACCGGGGATCAGTGTCACGTGTTCCAAGAGCACGTCGATACATGACTGACTTTCCAAGAGTCTTGGCCAAGCCGGGGTGGTTGGCCGCTCGACGAAGCGATGAAGGAGACCGGCTGAACCACCCAGAGAAATGCAACAGAGTTGTGATGTTTGGCCGATCGTGTTGAACTGTGTGCATGGGAAGAATCAACCGAAGTGCTGAAGATGCGCTAGCCATGATCCGCAAGATGGGATTGCGCGCCACCGCGGCACGGGTCACCGTGCTGGACGTGTTGCTGTCGGCCGACCATGCACTCTCCCATAGCGAAATCGAACGCGCCGTTGAAACAACGCACGACGTGGTAGAGCGTGTGACCCTTTACAGGGTCCTGGATTGGTTGGTAACGCAAAAGCTTGCCCATAAAGTCGTTGGTGCGGATCGGGTTTGGCGTTTCAATGCGACCCCCACCGCCGATCATGCACATTTCAACTGTACGCGCTGCGGCCAGATTTACTGCCTGGAGAATCTGACGCCCGCTGTCGCTCTGACCCTGCCTGAAGGCTTCAGCCTGCAACATGCCGATGTCGCGGTACAGGGGCTCTGTCCCCACTGCAGCCGCTGACTTCAGATTCGTTAGCCTCCAGCGCCATTCCACTTTTAATGCAACAGAGTTGCATTACTTTTCGTCCCGCGTAAAATGCAACCATGTTGCATTCTTTGCGGTAGGCATCCCGGTGACAGCGTTACGGTCACACCGATCGGCCCACTGTCGAGTGGATTCACTCGACGCGTTTGGCCGTATTCATTCTCCCGAGTCGTCGCTCGTGATCTGGGATCGCCCGGTGTTGGCCGCCATTGGCCTTGAACTGGAGATCGTGGGGGCCGACGCATTTCCCGACGTGCGGGTGCGCATCCATTCCGGGAAGGCCCGCGACGGGCTCGCGGCGCTGATTTCGGCGCAGGGTTATGACGCGCTATCCGCGTTCCCCGGCTGGCTCGACGATATGACCAGGCTGTCGGAAGTGTTTTTCGATTTCGCCGGCCACCGGCCTGTCACGGTGCGCCTGGAGACGCTGGCACGCACCGGCTGTCCCCGTTTCCATGTGGATCATTCGTACTTGCGCTTGGTATGCACCTATCGCGGACCGGGTACCGAGTGGCTGGACGATGCACAGGTGGATCGTGCGGCGCAGGCGAGCGGAGCGCCGAACGAAGCGATCGTTCGCTTTGGCTATCCCCGCTGCATGCCGACGTTTGCCGTCGGCCTGATGAAAGGTTGCGGCTATCCCGGTTGTGCCGATGCCGGCCTGGTACACCGTTCACCGGCGGTTGAACCGGGCGATCCGGCTCGTGTGCTGTTTTGCTTGGACTGTTGATGAACAAGAGAACGTGTGTGGAGCAACGACCATGAAACAACTGCCGGTCACGGTACTATCCGGATTTCTCGGTGCGGGAAAAACCACGCTGTTAAATCACATCCTCCATAATCGCGAGGGCCGGCGCGTTGCGGTCATCGTCAACGATATGTCGGAGGTCAACATCGACGCCAAGCTGGTCAACAGTGAAGTGCGGCTCAACCGGTCCGAGGAAAGACTGGTGGAGATGAGCAACGGCTGCATCTGCTGCACCCTGCGCGAAGATCTGTTGAAAGAAGTCGCGGTGCTCGCCAAGGAAGGCTGCTTTGACTACCTGGTAATCGAATCCACGGGCATATCCGAACCGCTGCCGGTTGCCGAGACATTCACATTCCGGGACGAGCAAGGTGTCAGCCTTTCAGATGTCGCTCGTCTCGACACACTGGTCACCGTTGTCGACGCTGTCAACTTCGCCGGGGACTTGGATCAGGCCGATAGTCTGCAGTCACGCGGCGAGTCGCTGGGCGAGGAAGACCAGCGCACGGTGGCAGACTTGCTGATCGACCAGGTGGAGTTTGCCGACGTCATCATCGTCAACAAGATCGACTTGATCAGCCAGGCTGAGCGCGAACGCCTGACGCATGCCCTGCGGCAAGTCAACCGCGATGCCGAGATCGTTCCCGCCTGCTTCGGTCAGGTCTCGCTCGACCGGATTATCGGAACCGGCCGGTTCAGTTTCGAAAAAGCTGCAAAAGCACCGGGCTGGCTCCGGGAGATGCGCGGCGAACACACGCCGGAAACCGAGGCATACGGGATCACGAGTTTCGTCTATCGGGCCCGGCGGCCTTTCCATCCCTTGCGATTCCACCAGGCCCTGCAGCAGGACTGGGAAGGTAACTTGCTTCGCTCAAAAGGGTATTTCTGGCTGGCAAGCCGTCATGACATCGCCGGAACCTGGTCGCAGGCGGGCGGTATCGTTCGCCACGGTCCAGCGGGTTACTGGTGGAGCGCCGTGCCACGTGCGGATTGGCCACAGGATGAATCCGTGATCGCCAACATCCAGTCCGAATTTTCCGGTGACTACGGCGATCGGCGTCAGGAGATCGTGTTTATCGGTCAGTACCTCAATCCCGGCGCGATTGCACGGAGTCTTGACGCCTGTCTGCTGGATGATGAGGAATACGCGCAAGGCCCCGCAGCCTGGCAGGCGTATCCCGATCCGCTTCCAAACTGGGTGGAGACCTGAGATGCAACGGCCATTGGATCTGCTCGCCATCTCGATTTCCGGCCTGTGCGCGGTGCATTGCCTGCTGATGCCGCTGGTCCTGATCATATCGCCGGTGCTGTCCGGCAGTTTGTTCGCAGGCGAGGACTTTCATCAGTTGCTGCTTTGGGTCATCCTGCCGACCAGCGGATTTGCCCTGTGGCTGGGTTGTCGGCGACACAAGGACAGACCGGTATTGCTGTTCGGTGTGGCCGGATTGTCGTTGTTGCTGCTGGCGGCTTTTCTGGGACATCGCTGGTTTGGCGAATGGGGGGAGCGCTTGCTGACCGTGCTCGGCGGGGCCATCATGGCCAGCGGGCATGTGCGGAACTACCGCTTGTGCCGGCGCGACCATTGTGCTGCCCAAACCCCGTCAATGCTTGCAAACCCCTGCTTCCATTCGGCCCTACCGCAGGTTCCGCCGCGACCTGTCTCGGAGATTCGTCATGACCGTACTGAAGCCGATTCTCGTACTGCTGTTGGCCACCAGCGGTCCTCTGGCGCTCGCGGATGAACAACGTCAACACGGTGCCCATGCGCATGGCGTTGGCCGACTCGATGTTGCGCAGGAGGGCACCACGCTGCATATCGAGCTCCACAGCCCGGCGGTGAATATCGTGGGCTTTGAGCACGCGCCGCGTAGCAAGGAAGATCATCACACCCGGGAAAGCGCATTGGCGCGGCTCAAGGATGGCGCTGCCCTCTTCGCGTTGCCAGAGGCGGCTGGTTGCCATCTGGTTCATGCCGATGCGCGTACACCGCGGATGGACGAAGCCCGCCATGACGACGAACACCACGAAGCGCATGCACCCCACCCCGAGCAAGAACAACGGCATGAGGAGACGCACTCGGATATCATCGCGAGCTGGCGTTTCGACTGTGCGCATCCCGAAGCACTGGATCGGGTCAAGGTCGGCGTGTTCGCAGCCTTTCCCCAGACCGAGCGGCTTCACGTCCAGTTCATCACTGAAAAACGCCAAGGCGCCGCCGAACTGCGCGCATCGCGACCGGAACTGCACTTTTGAATCAGGAACGCAGGGACGCTGCCCAGAGCCTGTCTGCAGTGGACAGGGCCGTCGATATCCGCCATCTGTCATTCCGCTGGCAGCGGCAGGCGCCTATCGCTCTGGCGTTGGATCGCCTTAGTATCGGAAAAGGCGAACGTGTTTTCATCGAGGGTCCCAGCGGTAGCGGCAAGAGCACGCTGCTGAGCCTGCTGGCCGGTGTCACCGTGCCGCAGCAGGGCGAGCTCACGGTCCTGGGCCGGCGGCTGGATCAGCTGGCCGGCGCGCAACGGGATCACTTCCGGGCGCACCACATTGGTTACGTTTTCCAGATGTTCAACCTGATCCCGTATCTGTCGATGGTCGACAATGTCGTGTTGCCCTGTCGCTTCTCCAAAGCGCGTCATGACAAGGCCGTGCAACGTTCACGCTCACTGAAGTCGGAAGCCATGCGCCTGCTTGAACATCTGGATATGGCGCAGGCGGATTTGCTGCACCGTCCGGTGACGGCGCTCAGTGTCGGGCAGCAACAGCGCGTGGCAGCCGCGCGTGCACTGATGGGTGAGCCCGAACTGCTGATCGCCGACGAACCGACGTCTTCGCTGGACGCGAATCGTCGAGAGGCGTTTGTCCGCCTGCTGTTCCAGGAGTGCGAACAAGCTGGTTCCACCGTCGTTTTCGTGAGTCACGACACATCGCTGGAAGGTTTGTTCGATCGCACCATCCGGCTTGCCGAACTCAATACGGCGGGTGAATCGCGTGCGCGAGCGGATTGACGACCATGCCCATCGTGCGCCTTGCCTGGAAGAGTTTGCTCAACCGCCGCCTGACTGCCGGCCTGACCCTGTTGTCGATCGCGCTCAGCGTGACCCTGCTGATCGGAGTGGAACGCGTGCGCGTGGAGACGCGCGAGAGTTTCGCTCACACGATTTCAGGGACCGACCTGATCGTCGGGGCGCGTTCAGGTGGCGTACAGTTGTTGCTGTACGCCGTGTTCCGCATCGGCAACGCCACGAACAACATATCCTGGAAAAGTTACCAGGATATCGCCGCGCTGCCGAATGTGGCCTGGAGTCTACCGATCTCGCTCGGAGACTCGCATCGCGGATATCGGGTTATGGGTACCACCGAGGATTACTTCCGCCAGTACCGCTATGCTCGTGACCGCGGCCTGACATTCGATCAGGGCCACGCTTTCGATGATCTGTACGATACCGTGCTTGGTGCCGAGGTCGCCGAGGCGCTGGGCTATCAGCTCGGCGATTCGGTGGTGATCGCGCACGGCGCCAACGACGTCCGTTTCGCGCGCCACGAAGACAAGCCATTCAGGGTCGCCGGTGTTCTCAAGCGGACCGGGACACCGGTGGATCGTACCGTGCATGTGAGTCTTGAGGCCATTGAAGCGATTCACATCGACTGGCGCGGCGGTGCGCCGTTGCCCGGCCTGTCGACTTCCGCCGAAAAGGCACGCCACAAGGACCTGACCCCCAGGGCGATTACCGCGGCCCTGGTTGGCCTCGAGTCCAAAATCGCCACGTTTCAGGTACAGCGCACGATCAATGACTACGCGGAGGAACCGCTGACCGCCATCCTTCCGGGAGTGGCGCTCAGCGAATTGTGGGGCATCACCGCCATCGCGGAAAATGCCCTGCTGATCGTCTCCGGCTTCGTGGTGGTGGTCGGCCTGTTCGGGATGCTTACGGCGCTTTTTACCGGTCTCAACGAACGCCGTCGTGAAATGGCGATCTTGCGCTCGGTTGGCGCCCGCCCTATGCATGTATTCGCGCTGATCATGGGCGAGGCCGCGGCGCTCACTTTGGCGGGCATCGGGGTGGGGCTGGGCCTGCTGTATGGTCTGTTGGCGGTAGCCCGGCCCATCATCGAAGCCCGGTACGGAATCCACATCTCGCTCGGCGGCTTGAGCCGGCACGAACTGCGGCTGCTCGGTATCGTGGTGCTGGCGGGCCTGGTGGCGGGCATGCTCCCCGCCTATCGTGCCTACAAGCTATCGCTTGCCGATGGCCTGTCGATTCGGATCTGATTGGAGAGTGGACAATGCAACGACGTCGGCTGATGCGCATCTTCATGGCGCTGAATCTGTACGGGCTGCTGGCGGCTTGTGACGGAAACAACCCGGAGACCACCCGGCCGGTTGCTGAAACAACGGCGCAGGACCCCGTGACGGTCGCGAGGCAAGCCGATGTGACCGCGCCAACGGCTCGCGAACCCATCGAACTTGATTGGGACGCGTTG
>DQBD01000235.1:15614-15814 GCA_003526065.1 Gammaproteobacteria bacterium
CTGGGACGCGTTGATCCCGGCGGACTGGCAGTTGGACAAACTGATGGACGAATTCGATGCCGAAGATCTCAGTGATGATGATCCCCGCGCTCAGGAGTTGCTGGAAAAGCTCAAGACATTCTGGCGAGAAGCACCAGTGGTCGAAGACCACGACGGCAAGTTCGTCAAGCTGCCGGGGTTTGTCGTCCCTCTTGAAACGG
>DQBD01000272.1 GCA_003526065.1 Gammaproteobacteria bacterium
GCCTGGTAGATCGGCACCGTGCCGATCGGCACCGGGCTGTTGCGCAGGATCCACTCGCGGGTCTCGTGGATGTGCTTGCCGGTGGACAGGTCCATGATGGTGTCGGCGCCCCAGCGGATGCCCCATACCATCTTCTCGACCTCTTCCTCGATGGACGAGGTGACGGCCGAGTTGCCGATGTTGCCGTTGATCTTCACCAGGAAGTTGCGGCCGATGATCATCGGCTCGCTTTCCGGGTGGTTGATGTTGGACGGAATGATGGCGCGTCCGCGCGCCACTTCGTCGCGCACGAACTCGGGTGTGATCACGTTCGGCACGGCCGCGCCGAAACTGTGTCCCGGGTGCTGGCGCAGCAGTGCCTGGTCACGTACCGCTTCCAGGCGCTGGTTCTCGCGAATGGCGATGAACTCCATCTCCGGCGTGACGATGCCGCGCCGCGCGTAGTGCATCTGTGTCACGTTGCGTCCGGGCAGGGCACGGCGTGGCAGGCGCGTGTCCGGGAAGCGCAGACCGGCCAGGTCATCGGCGGCGGCGCGGGCGCGGCCGTAGGCGGAGCTGATCCCGGACAGCACTTCGCTGTCGGCCCGTTCGGCGATCCAGGCCGCGCGGATCGGCGTCAGGCCCTCACGCAGATTGATGCTGACCTGCGGGTCGGTGTACGGGCCGGAGGTGTCGTAGACGGCAATGGGTTCGTTGTCGTCGCCACCGTGCTCGGTGGCCGTGGCGGACTGGGTCACTTCCCGCATGGGGACGCGGATATCCGCCCGGCTGCCAGTGACATAGACCTTGGCCGAACCGGCAAACGGTTGGCGCAGTTCGGCATCGACGCTGGATGCGGGCGTGAGGGACGGCTTCTGACTGGCGTTCATGGCGTGACCTGTGGGGGAGAGCGGTGGCGGCGACCGGCCCGGTTGGCGCCTGTGATGTGGCGCGGTGTGTTGTTGTGGGGCGACCTACAGCGGTAATCTATGCGCCGCTTGGAAGGAGTGTCAACGCACGCGCCGGGCCCCGATCACTGCCTGCCGACCCGATTTCGCGGGTCGCTGTCCGCCCCGATACGAACGACCGAACCTATGAACAGTCCGGACCTTGCTGGTGCGCGTTTCAACATGCTCCTGAATCAGGTGCGTGCCTGGGACGTGTCCGATGAGCACGTGCTCGACCTGCTGGCTGACATGCCGCGCGAGGCTTTCGTCCCCCCAGCCTATCGCAAGCTGGCCTATGCCGACCTGATGCTGCCGATCGGGCATGGTCAGGTCATGCTGGCGCCCAAGCTGGAGGCGCGCTTTTTGCAGGCGTTGGCGCTGCGGTCGAGTGACGTCGTGCTGGAGGTCGGCGCCGGCACGGGCTACATGGCGGCCCTGATGGCCCGTCTGGCGGCCTTCGTGACCACCGTCGACGTCGTGCCAGAACTGGCCGAGTCGGCGGCCCTGACGCTGGCGGAGCAGGGGGTGCGCAATGTGCGCGTGGAGACCGGCAATGCCGCCGAAGGCTGGCCCGATCACGGGCCCTATGACGCGATCATGATCAGCGGTTCGCTGCCGGAGCTGCCACAGCCGTTCCTGAACAGCCTGAAGGTTGGTGGCCGGTTGGCGGCCGTGGTTGGCAAGCGGCCGGCCATGCAGGCGATTGTGGTGACCCGTCGCGCGGCCGAGGACTGGCACCGTGAGGTCCTGTTCGAGACGGACGTGCCGTCCCTGCTGCACGTGCGGGCGCCGGCGGCGTTCGAGTTCTGAGGCGCGTCCGGCGTGCGCGAACTCTCGGTACAGGCGCTACATGCGGCCCGCGTCGGTGGGCAGGCCGTCGACTGGCAGATCGTGGATGTACGCGAACCCTGGGAGCATGCAATCTGCGCCCTGGAGGAGGCTGTGCTGATACCAATGGCCGAGTTGCCGCGTCGGTTGGGGGAACTCGATCCGCTCCGGCCCACCGTGGCGCTTTGCCACCATGGCGTGCGCAGTTTTCAGGTAGGGCTGTGGCTGGAGCGCCAGGGTTTCTCCGATGTGGCCAATCTGACCGGCGGCATTGACGCCTGGGCCAGGGACATCGACCCAGACATGGCGTCGTATTGACAGCGCCGCCCGTCATCACGCTTTGCGGACCCGACTCATGAAAAAGAACGCGATTGCTGCTGCACTGGTCGCCATCCTGGCTGCGTCGCCGGCGGCAGCGGAGGACCTGCTGGCGGTGTACCAGCAGGCCACCCGCAACGATGCACAGTTGCAGGCGGCGGCGGCGGCGCGCGACGCCGCGCACGAGCTCCGGCCGCAGGCCCTGTCGTTCGTGCTGCCCAACATCCAGGCGAGCGCCGAGACGGCGAAGAACACGCTGCGCACCGACTCGATGGGTACCTTCCCGCCCAGTGGACGGTCCGAGTTCAACAGCCACTATTGGCAGTTGCAACTGGTACAGCCGCTGTTCAACTGGCAGCTGATTGCCGGCCTGGGACAGGCTGACGCACTGGTGCGTCAGGCCGACAACCAGTACGCCTTCGCGGAACAGGAGCTGATGTTGCGGACCGCCGACCGCTATTTCGGCGTGCTGGCGGCGATCGACGCCCTCGCGTTTGCCGAGGCGGAGAAGGCCGCCATCGGTCGACAGCTCGAGCAGGCCAAGCAGCGCTTCGAGGTGGGCCTGATCGCCATCACCGACATCCACGAGGCCCAGGCACGCTACGACCTGACCGTGGCGCAGGAGATCGACGCGCGCAGGCAGGTGGCCAACGCCATGGAGGCGCTGCGCGAAGTCACCGGCACCGGCTACGAGGCGCTGACGCCGTTGGCTGAGACGCTGCCGCTGCAGCCGCCGGTGGGGGAAACCGCCGAAGCGTGGGTGGAACAGGGACTCGAGCAGAATCCGCTGGTGGCCGCCGCGTTTGAGGCGACCGAGGCCGCGAAGAAGGAGATCGAGCGCCAGCGGGCCGGCCATTACCCAACCCTCGATGCCAGTGCGACCTACCTGAACTCAAGCGCCAACGCCAGCCGCTTCGGCGCTGGCAATGACGGCGAAGACACCATCTACGCCCTGCAATTGAAGTTGCCCTTGTACCTGGGCGGCCGCACCAGCTCGCTGGTGCGACAGGCGCAACAGCAGTTCGTGGAAGCCCAGCAGCGCCTGGAGCAGCAACGGCGGGCGGTCGCCCGCGAAACGCGCGACGCGTACCTTGGCGTTAACTTGGCGATCAGCCGGGTCAAGGCACTCGCGCAGGCGCTGGTATCCAACCAGAGCGCCCTGGAAGCCACCGAGCTGGGCTATCGCGTGGGGACCCGTACGTCGGTGGACGTCCTTGATGCCGAACGCGAGTTGTATCGCGCCAAACGGGACCTGGCCACGGCGCGTTACGAATACGTTCTGAACGTACTGCGGCTGGAACAGGCATCCGGTCAGCTGGGCGCCGATGATCTGCAGCGCGTCAACGGCTGGTTGGCACAGGCTGCCGCCGAAGAGGCGACCGAAGCCGAAGTCAGCGCGCCCTAGGGGCGGCGTCGCGGCCTAGCCTGGCAAGTACGGGGTCAGCAGCGCCAGCGTGCGCGCTGTTGCGCCACGATGTTGCGACACCAGGACGCTGGCTGCCCGGCCCATGCGGTCGCGCGCCGAGGCCGTGCTGATCAGCGTGTGCAGTTGCGTGGCCAGTGCGTCGGCATCCATCACCTCGGCGCCGGCACCGGCGGTCAGCACCTGGCTCCTCAACTCCCAGAAGTTGTGCATGTGCGGCCCGAACAGGATGGGCTTGCTCTGTTGGGCCGGTTCGATCAGGTTGTGGCCGCCGACCGGCGCCAGGCTGCCGCCAACGAACACCACGTCCGCAGCGGCCATCAAGCCAGGCAGTTCGCCGAGCGTGTCGGCCAGGTACACCGTACAGTCGGCGTGGTCGTCGGTGCTGCGGCGGCGCGTGGCCCAGCCCTGTTTCTGACACAGTTGCGCCACTTCGTCGAAGCGCTGGGGGTGGCGTGGCGCCAGGATCAGCGCGGCGGTCGGGTGGCGCTCGCGCAGCGCCGTGTGCGCCCGCAGGACCGCGTCTTCTTCCCCGGCATGCGTGCTGGCAGCAAGCCATACCGGCCGGTCCTGCCCGAGGCGCTGGCGCAGGGCAACGCCGGACGCCGGGTCCGCGCGCTGGGCGTCGAACTTGATGTTCCCCGTGACGGTCACGCGCGCAGCCGCCAGGCCCAGCGTGCGCAGCCGGGTGGCGTCGGTGGCGGTTTGTGCGCCGGCATGTGCCAGCTGCGACAGTGTCTGTGCGGTGAGTGCCGACCACCGTCGATAGCCGCGTGCCGAGCGCTCCGACAGGCGGGCGTTGGCCAGGATCACGGGAATGTTACGTGCGGTGGCGGTGAACAGCAGGTTGGGCCACAGCTCGGTTTCCATGATGACGCCGACACATGGCTGCAAACGGTCGAAGAAGCGGCGAACCGCGCCCGGCGTGTCGTAGGGGAGATAGCAGTGGGTCACACGCCGGTCGAAGCGCCGTCGCAGCTGCGCCGAGCCGGTTGGCGTGATTGTCGTCACCGTCAGCGGCAGCTGAGGATAGCGCGCAAGCAACGCCTCGATCAGTGGAGCCGCCGCGTTGACTTCGCCCACCGAGACCGCATGCAGCCACACCCCACCCGTTGGCAGTCCGCGGGGCAGCCCCAGCCGTTCATGCCAGCGTCGGCGGTATGCCGCTTCACGACGGCTTCGCCATAACAGTCGGCCGAATGCAATCGGCAGGCCGACGCGCACCAGACCGGAATAGACACATCGATGGACGCGACTCACCAATCAGATCCCCGACAGGCCGGGCGTCGGCTGCGCCGGATCAGCGCCGGGCGCTTGCAGCGCCTGCTGCAGGGCGCCCGTATTCTTGAGCAGGACCCGCACGGAATTAAGGTGGCGCAACTGCCGTCCGGCACCATCCTGAAGTTGTTTCGGCGCAAGCGCCTGCTGTCGTCGGCTGCCTGGCGGCCGTACGCGTTGCGTTTCGTGGACAACGCGCGGTTGCTTCAGCAGCGGGCCATTCCCACTGTTCAGATACGCAGCTACCTGCATTGTCCGCAGCGGGCGCGTCACGTGGTGGCCTACCGCCCGTTGCCCGGGCAGGTGCTGCGTGATCGCCTGGCGCAGGGCGAGGCGATCGACTGGCGGCGCGTGGCCGCCTTCGTGGCCGGGCTGCATGACAGCGGGGTCTATTTCCGGTCTTTGCACAGTGGCAACGTGGTGTGTGTGCACGGTGGAGGGTTCGGCCTGATCGATATCGCCGACATGCGCGTGTTTGCCAAACCGCTGGGGCTAGGGCGCCGTGTGCGCAACCTGCGGCCGCTGCTACGTGACCCGCAGATGGCACCGCTTCGGGAGCGCGAGGTGTTCGGCACGTTTCTGGAGGCGTATGTGGAGGCGACTCAGTGGCACGGCCTGGGGGCCAGCAGGCTTCAGGCACTGGCCTGGCGCCGCTGGTCGCGGTTCAGTCGTCCCCGGCCGGCGGCAGGTCCTGGGCCGGTTCGTCCAGAGGCAAGCGATAGTCACCGCTGAGCCAGCTTCCCAGATCGGCCATCTTGCAGCGTTCGCTGCAGAACGGCCGATAGGGGTTGTCCACGGACCAGGCGCTGGCGGCGTCGCAGGTGGGGCAGCGCACGGTGCTCACAGGCTGCAGCACATCAGGCGGAACTCGACGTCCTCGTCGGCGGGCAGCGGCTTGCCGCGATCACAGTAGCGCACGAACCGAATGGAGAAGCGATGTCGGCCGGCGCTGACTTCCGGGTAGTAGGGGGAGCCCAGCGGCAGCAGGATACGCAGCAATTGGTGTGACTGACCGGCATCCAGTGAGCGCTGGTAGAAACCCAGCTGCGCTGATTCAACCGCAGACCCGGCCGATTGGCGGATCAGCGTCAGGATGAGCGCGGTGGCACTGCCCAGGCTGCTGAATGGCTCGGCCCAGGCATTGAGATCCTGTTCCCGCTGCGCGGCGGGCCGCGCCAGCCAGTAGCGGTAGGCAGGTTGATCGAAGTCGCAATTGCCCAGGGCCAGGTTATGGCGTTTGCGCAGCTGCGTGATCATGTCGCTTTCCAGCAGGCTCTGGGCAAACGGCAGTGGCACGTTGTGCAGCCGGTCGACTTCTTCGTCCAGCTGATCGAGCACGTTTTGCAGGCGGCCCCGGTCAACTTCCGGTGCCCGCTGCATGCTGGTGAGGATGCCGGCCAGCCGTTCCAGTTCCTTGATGACCTCCAGGCGCAGGTCGCTGCGCGTGAGCAGGTCGGCGAGGTCGAGCAGGCGCGCAACGGTGGCCCGGTGATGCCAGATCTGGTCACCACCGAGACTGTCATGCAGGGTGCGCAACACGAATTCCACCCGCAGAAGCAGGCGCATGCGTTCGTTGAGCGGTTGCTCGTAAGCGACGAAGTCGGGGGGGGTCATGGCCCGCAGTTGCCCGTTCTGGCGGCGTGGCTAGCGATCCCTGGCCCAGTCAAGATAGTGCGCGTGCAGTATTTCGAGCTGGTGCTGCAAGTGATCGACATCATTCGCATTGTCGACCACGTCGTCCGCACCTTCAAGCCTCTGTTCACGTGATGCTTGTGCGGCGAGCATGGCGCGGCCCTGATCGAGGGTCATGCCGTCGCGCTGCATGAGACGTTGCAGTTGGGTTTCCACAGGCACGTCGACGACCAGCACGCGCTGCACCAGGGCGCGCAGCCGGGGCGCCTCGGTCAGCAGCGCGCAGTCGAGCACGCAGTAAGGCGCGACGACCTGCGCCAGTTGTTCGCGGATACGTTTTTCGATCAGCGGGTGCAGGATCTGTTCCAGGCGTCGGCGTTGTTGTGGGTCGGCGAACACCCGTTCGCGCAGGTGGCGACGATTGAGGGAGCCGTCTGTGTGCAGCACCGAGGTGCCGAACGTGGCGGCCACCTCGGCCAGCCCTACCGTGCCTGGCTGCACGACGTCACGCGCCGCCTGGTCGGCGTCGATCACCGGTATACCGCGTGCGCGAAAGAATGCGGAGGCGGTCGATTTGCCGGCTGCAACGCCGCCGGTGAGGCCGACTACCGGCCTCATGTTGCCAGGCGCCAGTAAACGCCGAGCACGAGCTCGCCCCACATCAGGTTGATCCAACCGGCGATGGCCAGAAACGGTCCGAACGGAAAGGGGTTTTGTGCGTCACGCCGCCGCAGCAGGATGCTGGCCAGGCCATAGACGGTGCCCACCAGCGAAGCCAGCAGCAGGCAGGCTGGCAGCGCCTGCCAACCCAGCCATGCGCCGAGGAGGGCGAGCAGCTTGAAGTCGCCATATCCCATCCCCTCCTTGCCGGTTAGCCACTTGAACAGGTGATACACCAGCCACAGCGTCAGGTACCCGGCGACGGCGCCGACAACGGACGACTCGATAGTGGTGAACGTGCCGTTCAGGTTGACCAGCAGGCCGGCCCATATGCCGGGAAGCGTGATGGCATCCGGCAGGAGCATGTGGTCGATGTCGATCACGGTGAGCGTCAGCAGGACGAAGCTCAGGGTCATGGCCGCCAGCGCGGCCGGTGTCGGGCCAAAATGCAGCGCCACGCCTGCAGCCAACAGGCCCGAGATCAGTTCGATCACCGGATAGCGCGCTGGAATCGGTGCCCTGCAAGCGGCACAGCGGCCGCGCAGCCAAAGCCAGCCAAACAGGGGCACGTTGTGCCGCCAGGCGACGGCAGTCTTGCATTGTGGGCAGTGGGAGGCGGGTCGTAACAGGTCGAAGCGGGCGGCGTCGACGCCGCCGTCACCCTGCCATTGCCGCTCCAGCATCAGGGGCAGCCGGTAAGCCACCACATTCAGGAAGCTGCCGACGACAGCACCCAGAACGAGACAGACGGCCGCAAGAAGTGGCGGGCTCGCCAGAAGCGCGTCGAGCAAGGGTGGTCTCAGAAGACGGCTGCGAGCTTGAAGATCGGCAGATACATGGCGATCACGAGTCCGCCGACGATGACGCCCAACACCGACATGATCAAGGGTTCCATCAGGCTGGTGAGGCGATTGACCATCTGGTCGACTTCATCCTCGTAGAAATCGGCGACCTTGCCGAGCATGTGGTCGACCGATCCCGACTCTTCGCCGATGGCGACCATCTGGTTGACCATGTGAGCGAAAAGGCCGCTGTTTTCCATCGATACGTGCAGGCTGCTGCCGGTCGCCACCTCGTCGCGAACGCTGCGAATGCCCTTCTCGTACACGACATTGCCGGCGGCGCGGGCCACCGATTCCATCGCCTCCACCAGCGGAACGCCGGCGGCGAACATGGTCGACAGCGTACGTGCGTAGCGCGCGACCGTTCCCTTGCGGACGATTTCGCCGATCAGCGGAATGCGCAGCACGACGCGGTCGAGAAAGTCCCTGAAGCCTTCCGAGCGCTGGTATGCCTGGAAGGCGATGACGACTGCCGCGATGACGGTGAGCGTGGCGGTCCACCACCATTGCCGGAAGCCTTCGGACAGATCGACGACGAAGCGGGTCAGTGCCGGCAGGTCGGCGCCGAAGCCCTGGAAAAGGCTTTCAAACTGGGGAATCACGAACACCAGCAGGATGGCGGTGACAATGAACCCCACGGCCACCACCGCGGCCGGGTAGAACATGGCCGAACGCACCTTGCGTTTCAGGGCTTCGGTCTTTTCGAGAAAGACCGACAGCTTGCCGAGCACGTCGTCGAGGATACCCGCCTGCTCGCCAGCGGCGACCAGGTTGACGTACAGCTCGCCGAACTGGCGCGGGTGTTTGGCCAGCGCCTCGTGCAGGCTGAGGCCGCCTTCGACTTGCCCCTTGATGTCCATCAGCAGTTCGGTCATCGCCGGGTTGTCGTGACCTCGGCCAATGATGTCGAAAGACGACACCATGGGAACGCCCGCTTCCAGCATGGTGGCCAGCTGGCGGGTGAAGTAGGCAATGTCGGCCGCGGTGACCTTCTGTCGCTTCTCGAACAGCGCCGACTTGCGTCGTACCCGCGCCTGAAGCACCCCGCGCTTGCGCAACTGGTCGCGAACGAACAGTTCGTCGGCGCTTTTGATCTGACCGCTCAGGCGCTTGCCCGTGCGATCGACGCCGTTCCACACATAGGTGTTGATGCGGTTGGCGGGGGCTGCGCGAGCGGCCATGTCGGTCACTCCTTGGTTATGCGGCGAATTTCGCCGAGGCTGGTGACGCCGTCGCGAACTTTGTCCAGGCCGGCGCGCACAAGGTCGGCGATGCTTTCCCGCGTGGCCTGTTCGGCGATCTCTATGGCGGAAGCCTCTCGCATGATCAGCGCACGCATGTCGTCCGAGATGGTCATGACCTGATAGATGCCGATGCGCCCCTTGTAACCGTCCGTGCAGCGATCGCAGCCGACCGCGTCGTACACGGTCAGGCCCGCGTCGAGCTCCTGCTCGGTGAATCCTTCACGCAAGAGCGTTTGCCGTGGCAGCTCAATCGGTTTCTTGCAGTGGTTGCAGAGGCGGCGGGCCAGGCGCTGGGCCATGACCAGATTCAGGGCGGCGGCCACGTTGTACGAAGGCACGCCCATGTTCATCAGGCGCGTGATGGTTTGAGGCGCATCGTTGGTGTGCAGCGTGGCCAGCACCATGTGTCCGGTCTGGGCGGCCTTCACGGCGATCTCGGCCGTTTCCAGGTCGCGGATCTCACCGATCAGGATCACGTCCGGGTCCTGACGCAGGAATGAGCGCAGCGCCGACGCAAACGTCAGGCCGGCCTTGACGTTCACGTTGACCTGGTTGATCCCTTCCATGACGATTTCCACCGGATCTTCGGCGGTGGAAATGTTGATGCCGGGCTGGTTCAGCTCCTTCAGGCCCGCGTACAGCGTCATGGTCTTGCCGCTGCCGGTCGGGCCGGTGATCAGCAGCATGCCGTACGGCTTGCCCAGGTTCTTCATGAAGATGTCGCGCTGCGCGCTGTTGAAGCCCAGCTGGTCGACGGTCAGCAGGCCGCTGCCACCGTCGAGCACGCGCATGACGATCTTTTCCCCGTACAGTGTGGGGCAGGTGCTCACGCGCAGGTCGACCGAGCGGTTGCGCGAGACCTTGAGCTTGATGCGCCCGTCCTGGGGAACGCGGCGCTCGGCGATATCCAGACGGGCCAACACCTTGATGCGGGCTGCCAGACGGTTGGCCAGGCCGGCGGGGGGCGCCGCGACCTCGCGCAGGATGCCATCGAGCCGATAGCGGACCCGGTAGCGCTTCTCGTAGGGCTCGAAGTGAAGGTCTGAGGCGCCCTTGTTGATGGCGTCCAGCAGCAACTTGTTGACGTAGCGCACGACCGGCGCGTCGTCGACATCGACGTTGCCGGGGCCGGCGTCTGCTTCCTCGTCCTGGACGACCAGCGCGTCCAAGTCGGCGTCGTCGATTTCGTCCAGCGGCTGTTCGGCCTGGTTCGCCAGCACCTGCGTGAGCATCGCCGACAGTTGGTCGTGCGGCACCAGGACCGCTTCGGTGCTCAGGCCGGAACTGAACTTGATTTCGTCCAGCGCCCGATAGTCGGTGGGGTCCGAGACCGCGGCGAACAGCCGATTGCCACGGCGAAACAGGGGGAGGGCACGGTGCTTGAGGATGACCTGCTCGCTGACAGATCGGAAGAGCGTCGT
>DQBD01000039.1 GCA_003526065.1 Gammaproteobacteria bacterium
TACTCGCGCAGCGCCGGCTTGCGGACCTTTCCCATCGTGGCCATGTCGACCTGTGGCTACATGCTGATCGGCATGGAAGTGCTGGATACCACCGACGCCGAGGCGCGGGTGATGTACGGCATCATCACCGGCATGGGCTTCATCGGCGGCGGCGCCATCCTCAAGAGCGACAAGGGACGCGACGTGTCCGGAACCGCCACGGCGGCCGCGCTGTGGGGCACAGGCGCAGTCGGGCTGGCGGTCGCCTGGGGCCGGTTCGAGATCGCGCTGCTGCTGGCAGCGCTGACGTTCTGCACGCTGCAGTTCATCTATCCCATCAAGGAGCGCCTGCGTGGGGACGAGGATGAGCGCGGTTGAGGCACCGCCGGTCCCGCACAACATCGGCCAGTCATCGGGCCCGCCATGACAGCGGCGCGGTGACACGGCGTGACCCGGCGGAACAGCACTGGCGCCTGGGTGCACGCCTGAGCGCATGCCTGCGCAGACACAGCCACTCGGGCAGCCACCCAGCGACGTGAGCGTAAGACGCTGACCGACATGCTCAAGGAACTTCTCAGCGCGACCGCCATCGTGCTGACGTTTGTCATCTTCGTGCCGTACATCCGGTCCATTCACCGGGGCCACACCAGGCCCCATGCGTTTTCCTGGCTCATCTGGGCCCTGGGCACGCTTGTCGTGTTCGTCGCCCAGCTGGCAGCCGGCGGCGGCCTGGGTGCCTGGCCCATCGGCGTGTCGGGCGTCATCACCGGATACGTAGCCCTGCTCGCGTACCGTAAGCGCACGGACCGCAGCATCCACCGCTCGGACTGGGTATTCCTGGCCGTTGCGCTGGCGGCGTTGCCGAGCTGGCTTTTCACGTCCAACCCGCTTTGGGCGGTGGTCATCCTCACCGGTGCGGACCTGGCGGGCTTTGGCCCAACCTTTCGCTCGGCCTACGCCCGCCCCCACCAGGAACGCACCCGCTTTTACGCCCTGGCAGCGGCGCGCAACGCCATCGTCATCCTGGCGCTCGAGGCGTACTCACTGACCACCGTGCTGTTTCCGGCCGCCGTGGGCGTGGCCTGCCTGCTGCTCGTGGCGGTGATCGTGTGGCGGCGACGCGCCCTGGCGCGGCGGGCGGGCGGCAACCGGCATGACGGCGGCGACGTGGCGCAGCTGTAACGCTGGCGCCGTGACCCGCGGAGCGGGATACGCGTGCCGGCGAGAAAGCGTCGTGACGCACGATCGCCCGCCCCGCGCCCGCGCTATGCTGGCCAGAGCGGCCGACGCCTGCCCGATGGGGCATGTCGAGCGGCCCACCGCGCATGGGCCACCGCAGGAGCGTGCCATGTCCACCAGCGCCACCAGAATCGGCACGGACATCGATGAAATCGCCCCCGGGCTGTTTCGCATCAGCACGGCCGTGCCGCCGGACGTGATGCCCGGTGGCTTTACGTTCAACCAGTTCCTGCTCCTGGACCGCGAGCCGCTGCTGTTCCATACCGGACCCCGACGGCTTTTCCCCGGCATCCTGGCGTCACTGGGGCAGGTCATGGACCCGACGCGGCTGCGCTGGATCGCCTTTTCGCACGTGGAGGCGGACGAAAGCGGTGCCCTCAACGACTGGCTCGCCGTGGCGCCGCAGGCCCAGCCCCTGTGCAGCCAGGTGGCAGCCATGGTGTCCATCGACGACCTGGCCGATCGCCCGCCCCGCGCGCTGGCCGATGGCGAGACGCTGTGCCTGGGCCGGCGCACGGTGCGCTGGGTCGACGCCCCGCACGTACCGCACAACATGGAATGCGGTTACCTGTTCGACGAAACCGACCGGGTGCTGCTGTGCGGCGACCTGTTCAGCCAGCCGGGAAACGACGTGGCGCCGATCACCGATTCGCCGGCGTCCATCTGGGCTCCCAGCGAGGCCATGCGGCAAGTCTTCCCCTTCGCGCCGGTCTGCAATGCCGGCGACATCGTGAACCGGCTCGCCGACCTGGAGCCACGGCTGCTGGCCTGCATGCACGGCTCGTCGTTCCGCGGCGATGGCGGCGCCCTGCTGCGGCAGCTGCGCGACGCCCTGGTCGCGGATATTCCCTCACGCTGAACTTGTGGCCAGATCCGGCTTGCGCGCTGAGCATCCGGCACGCCGATCGCCCCTGCCCCTACCGGATACCGTACGGCACAGCCTCCACGGCAGGCGCCGCGCCCGCGGGCATCTGGCGCGCCGCACGCCCACGCCCATCGCCCCCCTCAGCTTCCCCCCGCTTGGCGAATCGTCACAGACGTGTACGCTTTGCCGCCATTTCGACGCGCAGCACGCCTGCGCCCCACCAGACAGACCGGAGCCAACCGTGGCCGCACTGTTTCAACCCTTCACGCTCAAGGACGTCACCGTTCGCAACCGCATTGGCGTGCCGCCGATGTGCCAGTACTCGGCGGTCGACGGGCGGGTCAACGACTGGCACCGCGTGCACCTGGCGGCATTGGCGCGCGGCGGCGCCGGGCTGGTGGTGGTGGAAGCCACCGCCGTGTCGCCGGAGGGACGCATCACGCCCGGCTGCACCGGCATCTGGAACGACGACCTGGCGCAGGACTTCGTGCCCCTCGTGCACGCCATCAAGGCCGGCGGCGCGGTGCCGGGCATCCAGATTGCCCACGCCGGGCGCAAGGCCAGCGCCAACCGGCCGTGGGAAGGTGACGACCACATTCCGGACAGCGACCCGCGCGGCTGGCAGACCCTGGCGCCGTCCGCCCTGCCCTTCGGCGCCCACCTGCCCAAGGTGCCGCAGGCCATGACGCCGGAAGACATCGCCCGCGTGCGCGGCGACTTTGCCGCCGCCGCCCGCCGCGCCCTGGAGGCGGGCTTCGAGTGGCTGGAGCTGCATTTCGCGCACGGCTACCTGGCACAGAGCTTCTTCTCGGTGCACGCCAACCAGCGCACGGACGCCTACGGCGGCAGCTTCGACAACCGCTGCCGTTTTCTGCTGGAAACGCTGGCCGCGGTGCGCGAGGTGTGGCCGGAGCGGCTGCCGCTGACGGTGCGCTTCGGCGTGGTGGAATTCGACGGCCGGGACGAGGAAACCCTGGCCGAATCCATCGAACTGGCGCGCCGCTTCAAGGCCGGCGGGCTGGACCTGCTCAGCGTCAGCGGCGCCTTCAGTTCGCCCAGATCCAAGGTTCCGTGGGGCCAGCCCGCGTTTCTGGCACCGTTTGCCGGGCGCGTGCGGCGCGAGGCGGACATCCCGGTGTCGAGCGCCTGGAACCTGGGCGATCCCGCCGTCGCCGAACAGGTGCTGCACGACGGGCTCATGGACCAGGTGCTGGTCGGCAAGGGGCATCTGGCCAACCCGCACTGGACCTACCAGGCGGCGCGCGCGCTGGGCATCGAAAGGCCCGCCTGGGTGCTGCCGCCGCCGTACGCGCACTGGCTGTCCGCGGTGCGCTGAGCCCCGTCACGGCGCCTTGCCGCGCCCTCTCATCCGCGGTCGCGATTCTGTCACGCCCCTGACCGCGCACCGTCAAGTCCGCTGCCTAGCA
>DQBD01000085.1 GCA_003526065.1 Gammaproteobacteria bacterium
CCGGCGCAACAGGAACGCCGCCACGCCGCCCGGGCCGGCGGCGTAGCCGCCCAGTCCCAGCACCACGTCCGGCCGCAGCCGCCTCAACAGCCCCAGTGCCCGCGCGAGCGCGCGCAGCAGGCCGAGCGGCGCCGACAGGTAGCGCCACAGTCCCTGGCCACGCAAGCCGGCCACCGGCAGCGTGAACAGCTCGATGCCGGCCGCCGGTACGGCGCGCGCTTCCAGCCCGGCCGCCGTGCCCAGCCACTGCACGGTGTGTCCGTCGTGGCGCAGCTGTTCGGCCACGGCCAGTGCGGGCATCACGTGCCCGCCGGTGCCGCCGGCCATGATCAGCACGTTCATGACCGCCTCCGGCGCGGCGCGCTGCTCATGGCAGGCGCGCCCAGCGGCGCGGCGCCCCGGCGCACGCGCTGTTCGTGATCGATGCGCAGCAGCAGCGCCACTTGCACGCAGCTGATGACCAGGCTGGTACCGCCGTAGCTCATCAGTGGCAGGGTCAAGCCCTTGGTCGGCAGCACGCCCATGTTGACGCCGAGATTCACGAAGGCCTGAAAACCGAGCGTCAGCGCCAGGCCGTACGCCAGCAGGGCGGCGAAGCCGTCGCCGTTGAGCGCGGCGCGGCGGGCGATGGCAAAGGCCCGCACCACCAGGAAGATGAACAGGCCAATCACGCCCAGAACGGCAAACAGGCCCAGCTCCTCGGCCATTACCGCCAACAGGAAGTCGGTGTGCGCCTCGGGCAGGTAGAACAGCTTTTGCACGCTGTTGCCGAGGCCGACGCCGAACCAGCCGCCCCGACCGAAGGCAATCAGCGATTGGGTCAGCTGGAAACCGGCACCGAACGGGTCGTCCCAGGGGTGCAGGAAGTTGGTCAGTCGGGCCAGTCGGTACGGTGACGCGACCGCCAGGGCGGCGAGTGCTGCCGCGCCGGTGGCGCCCAGCGCGATGAAATAAAGCCAACGCACGCCATACAGGAAAAGAAGCCCGCCGGTCGCCGCGGCCAAGACCACGAAGCTGCCGAAATCCGGTTCGGCCAACAGCAGGCCGCCCATGATGCCGAGGCTGACCAGGATCACGCCCATGCGTTCGCGCAGCAATTCCGGCGTGTCGGCTTCCGACAGGCGCGCGGCGACGAACATCAGAAACGCCAGCTTGGCCAGTTCCGAGGGTTGCAATCGAAAGCCGCCGGCGCCCAGCCAGCGACTGGCGCCATTGACCTCGATGCCCAGCCCCGGCACCAGCACCAGCACCAGCAGCGCGGTGGCGGCCAGGACCGCGAAGCCGGCCAGGTGATGCCACAGCGCCACGCGGGCCTGGGAGACCAGGTAGCCGCCGAGCACGCCGAGCGCCAGATACATGGACTGGCGCTGCAGGTAGTACTCGCTGTCGCCGATGCGCTGGTCGGCGACAGTGATGGAAGCCGAATACACGGCGATCAGGCCGAGCGCCGCCAGCGTCAGCGCCACGCCGAGCAGCGGGAAATCCCACTGTGCCGGTCCGCGCAGGCCGGCGGCGGCTGTCGCACGGCGGGTCGCAGTGACGTCGACGCTAGCCATGACCGCCGTCCTGTCCCGACAGCGCGCGCGCTGCGGTGGCGAAGGCGTCGCCGCGCTCGGCATAGCCGGTAAACATGTCGAAGCTGGCGCAGGCGGGCGACAGCAGCACGCCGTCCCCAGCTTGGGCCAGGCGCGCTGCCGCCGCGACGGCAGCCGGCATGTCGGCGACGCGCTCACACGGCACAGCGTCGCCAATGGTGGCGGCCAGCAGCTCGGTCGATTCGCCGATCAGCACCGCCGCCCGGCCGTGCGTGGCCAGCGCCTGACGCAGCGGCGCGAAGTCCTGTCCTTTGCCCTGGCCACCGAGAATCAGCACCAGCCGCCCGCTGGGCCGGGTCGGTGCCAGCCCGTGGATGGCCGCCAGTGTCGCCCCGACGTTGGTGCCCTTGGAGTCGTCGTACCAGGCCACGCCGGCATGCTCGGCAACCCACTGCGTGCGGTGCGGCAGGCCGGCGAACGCGCGCAGCGCGGCAAGGGCGCCCGGCTGTGGCGCCCCATAGGCCGAGACCAGCGCCACGGCTGCCAGGGCATTGGCGAGGTTGTGCCGCCCCGGCAGGCGCAGGGCAGCCGCCGGCATCAAGGCCTTGGCGCCATGGGCCAGCCAGGGCCCGTCGGCACGTTGCACGAGGCCGACATCGTCCGTGCCGGCCGGTGCGCCGAGGCCGAACCAGGACACGCGCTGGGCAGGGCCAAGCGCCGTCGCGAAGCCGGCCACGGTTGCATCGTCACGGTTCAGCACCGCCACGCCCGCGCCCTGCAGGACCCGGGCCTTGGCGGCGGCGTAGTCGGCGAGGCTGGCGTGACGGTCCAGGTGGTCGGGGCTGAGGTTCAGCACGCAGGCCACCGCCGGGCGCAGGCTGTGGGTGCGCTCGAGCTGGAACGACGACAGCTCCAGCACGTAGGCGTCCGGTTCCGGGTCGGTCAGCAGGTCCAGTGCCGGTGGGCCGAGGTTGCCGCCGACCGCCACCTCAAGTCCTGCGCCGCGCAGCATCTCGCCGACCAGGGTGGTGACGGTGGACTTGCCGTTGGAGCCGGTGATGGCCAGCACGGGACGCCGCACGGCGCGGGCGAACAGTTCGATGTCGCCCAGCAGCGGCACGCCGCGTGCGGCGGCGGCCGCCAGCGCCGGCTGGTCGAGGCCGATGCCGGGGCTGACGACGATCTCGTCGACGCCGTCGAACGCCGCCGCCGGCCAGTCGCCCAGGTGGATGGCGTGCGCCGGCAGCAGGCGGCGCAACTCGGCCAGTTGCGGCGGGATGTGGCGCGTGTCGAGCAGGCGCACGGCACACCCGTGGCGCAGCAGGTGGCGCACGCAGGACAGGCCGCTTGCCCCGGCGCCCACCACCAGCACCTGTTTTTGTGTATGTGTGGCCACTGCGCGCATGCCGTCAGCGAATCTTCAGGCTGGCAAGACCCACCAGCACGAGGATGAAGGTGATGATCCAGAAGCGCACGATCACCCGCGGCTCCGGCCAGCCCTTGAGCTCGAAGTGGTGGTGCAGCGGCGCCATGGCGAAGATGCGCTTGCCGGTGAGCTTGAACGAGGCCACCTGCAGCATCACCGAGACCGTTTCCATCACGAACACGCCGCCCATGATGAACAGCACCAGCTCCTGGCGGATCAGCACGGCGACGGTGCCCAGCGTGGCGCCAAGCGCCAGGGCGCCGACGTCGCCCATGAACACCTGCGCCGGGTAGGCGTTGAACCACAAAAAGCCGAGCCCGGCACCGACCATGGCGCCGCACACGATGGCCAGTTCGCCGGCGCCGGGCACATACGGCAGGCCCAGATACCGGGCGAACACCTGGTGGCCGGCCACGTAGGCGAAGATGCCGAGCGCGCCCGCCACCATGACCGTGGGCAGGATGGCCAGGCCATCGAGTCCGTCGGTGAGGTTGACGGCATTGCTGGACCCCACGATCACCAGCAGCGAAGCGGGCACGAACAGCCAGCCGAGCTGGAAGGTCAGGTCCTTGACGAAGGGCACGATGTAGGTGGTCTCGGTCGGCACCTGCGCCAGGCCGTAGATGGCCAGCGCCGCGGCCAGGCCGACCACCAGCTGGCCGAGGAACTTGTGACGGGACTTCAGGCCCTTCGAGTTGCGACGGGTGACCTTCAGGTAGTCGTCGAGCCAGCCGATCAGGCCCACCGCCAGTGTGGCGGCAAAGGCGATCCACACCTTGAGGTTCGACAGGTCCGCCCACAGCAGCGTGGTGATGGCGATGGCCAGCAGGATCAGCGCCCCGCCCATGGTTGGCGTGCCGGCCTTGCCAAGGTGCGTCTGCGGGCCGTCCTGGCGCACTTGCTGGCCCAGGCGCAGCGCCGTCAGGTAGCGAATCACCGGGCCGCCCGCCGCCAGGGAGATGACCAACGCCGTCAGGGCGGCCAGGATGGCGCGCAGCGTGATGTAGCGAAACGCATTGAAGCCGCTGATTTCGGTCGCCAGCCAGTCGAACAGGTGATACAGCATCAGGTCACCCCGTCGACGGCAGTGATTGCTTGAACCACCTGTTCCATGCCGGCGCTGCGCGAGCCTTTGACCAGTACGGTGACCTCCGGCGCCAGCAGCGGCGCGATGGCGTCGAGCAGGGCGGCTCGGTTGTCGAAGGCGCGGGCGCCGGTGCCGAAGGCGCTCGCGGCGGCCGCCGACAGCGGCCCCAGCGTGAACAACCGGTCGATGCCCGCCGCATCGGCGGCCGCGCCGCACTGGGCATGCAGTGCGGCTGCCTCGGCACCCAGTTCGCCCATGTCGCCAAGGACCAGCAGTCGCTGTCCGGGCAGTGCGCCCAGGACATCGATCGCGGCCTGCACCGATAGCGGGTTGGCGTTGTAGCTGTCGTCGATGATGCGCGCCCCGTTGCGACCGCGCAGCGGGAACAGGCGCCCGGGTACCGGGCGCACGTTGCCCAGGCCACGGGCGATTTCCGTCGGTGGCCGGCCGGCCGCCTGTGCCGCGGCGGCGGCGGCCAGTGCGTTGCGCACGTTGTGACGACCGAGCAGGTGCAGGCGCGTGTGTGCGTTGCCGGTCGGTGTCACCAGTTCCATCTCGCTGCCGTCGGCCAGCAGGCGGTAGTGCGCGGTGATCTGGGCGCCGGCGCCGAGGCCGAAGGTGCACGTCCGGCGCGCGCCGGCCAGCTGTTGCCACAGCGGAAAGTACGTGTCGTCGGCGTTGAGCACGGCCACCGCGTCCGGCGGCAGGTGTTCGATCAGTTCCCCCTTGGCGCGGGCCACGGCCGCCACGCTGCCGAGCCCCTCGAGGTGGGCCGCGCCGGCGTTGCTGATGACGCCCACGGTGGGCCGCGCCAGGTCCGCCAGGTGGGCGATTTCACCGGCATGGCTCATGCCCATCTCGACCACGGCCGCGCGGTGGGTGTCGCGCAGTTCGAGCAGTGTCAGCGGCACACCGATGTGGTTGTTGCGGTTGCCGCGGGTGGCCAGCACGGGGCCGACGCCGGACAGCGCGGCGGCGGTCAGTTCCTTGACCGTGGTCTTGCCGCTGGAGCCGGTGACGGCCACCACGGGCAGGTCGAAGCGCGACCGCCAGGTCGCGGCCAGCTGCGCCAGCGCGGACAGCGTGTCGGCGACTTCCAGGCTCGGCAAGGCGGGGTGGGCGCGGCACACCAGGGCGCCGGCGGCGCCAGCGGCAGCCGCCGCTTCAAGGTAGTCATGCCCGTCGAAGCGTGGCCCTTCCAGTGCCACGAACAGCTCGCCGGCGCGCAGCGTGCGGGTGTCGGTGCTGACGCCGTCGAACGTGCCGGCGGGGCGTGCGGCGGCACCGACGATGGCGGCGGCTTCGGCCAGGGACATCACGACCGCCCCCGCAAGGCCCGCTCGGCGCAGGCGATGTCGCTGAACGGGCGCCGCTGGTCGCCGACGATCTGGTACGGCTCGGCGCCCTTGCCGGCAACCAGCACTACATCACGCACGTCGGCGGCGTTGACGGTGTGGGCAATGGCGTCGGCGCGGTCGTGAATCAGCTCCACGCCGTCGGTGGCCGGCATGCCGGCCAGGAT
>DQBD01000017.1:0-275 GCA_003526065.1 Gammaproteobacteria bacterium
CGCTGCTGCGCCGACCGGCATCTGCGCGTGCCGACGCCGGACGGCGGTCTGCGCCGCTTCTCCCACGGCGGGGCGCGCATCGATGGCCGTTTCGAGGCCGCCGGCGGTCGGCTCGACATGCAGCTGGCGTCGGCGCTGCCGGGGCAGGCGGATCTGCTCACCGCCACGCTGCGCCTGCCGCCGTTGCCGGCCGCCGATGACGCGTCGCTGCAGGGAACGTTGGCGGCGCAGCTGCCGGACGTCGGGCTGTTCGAGCCATGGCTGCCGCAACTGGC
>DQBD01000017.1:620-1373 GCA_003526065.1 Gammaproteobacteria bacterium
GCGCGTGGAAGCCAGCGTGCAGATCGACGGCACACTGCAGGCACCGCGCCTGGCCGGCACGGCCGAACTGCACGATGGCCGTGCCGCCGTGCCGGCGCTCGGCATCGAGTTGCGCGAGGCGCGGGCCCGTCTGAGCGGCGACGGCGGCGACACCGTGCGCCTGACCGGCAGCCTGCGTTCGGGCACGGGCACCTTGCGCCTGGACGGTGAGGGAACCCGCCGGCCCGATGGCCTGAGTGCCAGGCTGACGCTCAGCGGCGAGCGGGTGAAGATCGTCGACACCGCGCAGCTGCAGGCGCACGTGAGTCCCGACCTGAACGTCGCACTGGCCGACGGCCGCCTGGATGTGAGCGGCGCGTTGACGGTGCCGCAGGCGCTGATCCGCGCGCAGGACAGGCCCCCGGCGGTGCAGGCCTCGCCCGATGTCGTGGTGCGGGGGCGTGAGGTGGCCGACGGTGCTCCGGTGGCGACACACGCCGATGTGCGGGTGCGACTGGGTGATGACGTGCGCGTGGACGCCTATGGCTTTCAGGGCCAGCTCGGCGGCGCCGTGCGCTTGCAGCAGCGTCCCGACGGCACTGCGGCGGTCAGCGGGCAGGTGGCGGTGGCCGAAGGCCAGTACACGTTTTACGGCCAGCGCCTGCCCGTGACCGAAGGTGAGCTGCGCTACGCCGGCGGCCCGCCGGATAACCCGGGGCTGAGCATCACTGCCGCCCGTACCATTGGCAGCGTGACCGCCGGCGTGCGTCTGCG
>DQBD01000017.1:1400-2640 GCA_003526065.1 Gammaproteobacteria bacterium
ATCCTGTCGTACCTGGTGCTGGGCCGTCCGCTGCAGCAGGCCGGCGGCAGCGAGAGCGACCTGCTGATGCAGGCCGCCGCGTCGGTGGGGCTGCGCGGCGGCGGGCGCTTGGTCAAGCGGCTGGGGCAAACGCTTGGCTTTGACGAAGCCAAGCTGGCGGGCGACGGCAATGGCGGGGCCAACCTGGCGCTGGGTCGCTACCTGACGCCACGCCTGTACGTGGGCTACGGCCTGGCGCTGGCCGAGCAGACCGATGCCGTCACCCTGCGCTACACGCTGACCGAACACTGGTTGCTGGAAGTGGTGTCCGGCCTGAGGCAGACGGCGGACCTGCTGTACCAGTTCGAGCGCTGACCATTTGGTGCTTGAATAAGCGCGCGCCGGTTTGTGTCGGCAGCGTTGCGGAGGGGGAGCAGAAGATGCAGCCGAGTGTGGAGATCGGTCCGCTGTCGGGCCCGTTGCTGGTCACGGTCGCGTATCTGGGGTTTTGGTATTACCTGCTCGTTGGTCTGCAGAGAAAGACCAAATACCGGCTGTTCAAGGAGTACACCGCCGACGGCCGGCAGTTCGACCGGTATTTCGGACAGGATCCGCAGATGCTGGCAGCGGACCGGGCGGTCATCAACACGCAAGAGCAGATGGTGCCGTTCCTGACGGCGTTTTGGATGTATGCGTTGTTCGTGTCGCCGCGCGTCGCGACCGTCCTGGGAATGGCCTACATCGCGTTGCGGTTTTTCTATCCGCGCCTTCTGGGCAAGGCGCTTTTTCGAATGCAGCCCAGGCGCGTGTATTTCGTGACGGTGCCCAGCTACGCGCTCATTTTCTACATGCTGGGCGCAACCGTCTGGCAGGTCATCGGCTCATCCTGACGCCGTCTGGCCCAGCGAACGGATCACGCGCATGGCCTCGGCCACGTGCTGTCTTGCGCGCAGCTGGCTCGAGAACATGTGCCGGATGGCGGCCTCACCGTCCAGGACGAAGGTGACGCGCCCCGGCAGCAGGCCAAGTGTGGCCGGCACGCCGTAGGCCTTGCGCACCGCGCCGCCCGGGTCGCTGAGCAGCACGAATGGCAGCCGGTGCTTGTTGGCGAAGCGGGCGTGTGACGCCGGGTCATCGGAGCTGATGCCGATCACCTCCGCGCCCGCCTGCGTGAAGTCCTGGTAGTGGTCGCGAAAGGCGCAGGCTTCGGCGGTGCAGCCCGGCGTGTCGTCCTTCGGATAGAAATAGAGAACGGCCTTCT
>DQBD01000017.1:2843-3064 GCA_003526065.1 Gammaproteobacteria bacterium
TCGTCCTTCGGATAGAAATACACAACGACCGGACGGCCCCGGTAGTCGGCCAGCGACACCGGCTGCCCGTCGGCTGTCGGTAGCGTGAAATCGGGGGCCGTGTCACCCAACGTGAGCGTTTTGCTGGCGGGCATGAGTTCCTCCGTGGGGCTGGCTGGGGCACGGCGCCACCGGCGGATCGTGGCGCCCGCGACGCGAAGCCCCAGCATAGCCGATGGGCC
>DQBD01000152.1:0-4216 GCA_003526065.1 Gammaproteobacteria bacterium
CTTCAGATACCGGGTCGCATTTCCCCGCAGGATCGCCTCGCGCTCGGGCGCCGCCAGACCCAGGCCCTCGATGCGTCGGCCCGGCGCCTTCTCGCGGATCAGGAACGGGTAGTCGGAGCCGACCAGCAACCGTTCGGCGCCGTACAGGTCGATCAGGTAACGCAGGGCCAGGTCATCGTAGACCAGCGCGTCGTAGTACATGCGCCGGGCATAGTCGAGCGGCGGATGCGGCAGAAACGGCTCACCGGCGCGTGTGGTTTCCCAGCCCGACTGCAGGCGCGGCAACACCAGCCCGAAACTGCCACCGCCATGACTGAACCCGATGCGCAGGTCCGGGAAACGCTCCAGCAGGCCGCCAGTGATCATGGAGGCCACGGCGAAGGCGTTCTCGTTCGGAAACGCGATCAGGGCCTGCAGCAGCGGCGGACCGATGATGCGGTCGGCCCCCACCGGATGCAGGGCGTGTACGAACACCGCCAGGTCGTTCTCCACCGCGGCGGCGAAAAACGGCGCATGGTCCGGGTGACCGATGGGCTTGCCGTTGATGTTGCTGCCGACCTCGACACCGATCAGCCCGTACTCGCGCCGCAGCGTCTGCATCTGCCGGGCGGCCAGCTCCGGATCCTGCAGCGGCACCATCCCCAGCCCGGCGAAATGCGCCGGATCGGCCGCCACCATCCCGGCGATGGTGGCGTTGACATGAGCCGCCATGGCCAGGGCATCGTCGGCGTCGAACCAGTACGACAGCAGCTCCGGCATGGGCGAGAGGATCTGCCGGTCCACGCCCTCGGCCAGCATGTCCTCGCGCCGGCGCGCCACATCCCAGCTGTGATCGGAAACGGTGCGAAACGGCCGCTCGCCGATCATCACCGTCTTGTGGCCGGGATGATCACAGGCCTGCATGTGCGGCCAGCGCGCGGCGCCGGCCCGGCCGGCATACGCGGGAAAATCCGCCGGCACGACGTGGGTGTGGACATCGATGGCCATGCTGCCTCCGCAGGTTGAGAACGCCAGGAACCGTCGATGGTATGCCGCCGGCGGTTGCACAAAAAAGGCCGCCCCCCGATCACCGGGGAGCGGCCTTCCTGGACCACGCGCGCGGCGCTTACTTGAAGCCCGGCATCACCTGGGTGCCGAACAGCTCCTGCGTGCGGCGGTGCTGCTCCAGCGTGATGCCGCCCTGCGGCCCACGCGGCAGCACCTGGATGGCGAACTCGTCCAGCTCCTCCTTGCCCAGGAAATCCGCCACACGGTTGGCGATCTGCGCCGGCGTGCCGACCCACACCATGTCCTGACCCAGGATGTCGTCGTAGGTCAGGGTCAGCATCTGGTTCATGGCGTCGCTGGCGTAGAAGCCGTAACCGGCGGCCAGCAGGCGGTCGCGATCGCCCTTCTGGTCCACCGACAGGATCGGCTTGGCGATCTGGTGGTAGAAGTACGGCGCCGCCAGGCGGGCCTGCTCGTGCGCCTCGTTCTCCGTCGGGGCGATGTGCACCGGCTGGATCCAGCTGACGATGGGCTTGGTGCCGGCCTTGATGCAGGCGTCGCGGTATTCGGCAATGGCCTTGGCGAACACCGGATACGGCGCCGGACCACCCACCGAAATGCCCCAGCCGCGCTCGGCGGCGAAGCGGAACGAGCGCCCGCTGGTACCGGTCAGGTACACCGGCATGGTCTTCTGCACCGGCCGGGGGTACACGGTCACGTCATTGACCGTATACAGCGCGCCGTGGTGCGAGAAACGCTCCTCGGTCAGCGCCTTCATGATGATGTCCTGCGCTTCCTCGTAGCGCGGCTGGCTCTCCTCGTAGGGGATGCCGGCCATCTTGTACAGCCAGGCGTGACCGCGCCCGAACCCCAGGTCCAGCCGCCCGCCGGTCAGCACGTCGGCGGTGGCGATCTCGCCGGCCAGCACCGTCGGGGTGTGCAGCGGCAGCGTGTGGCACAGGGTGCGGAAACGGATGTTCTGCGTGCGCTGTGCCGCCGCCGAGAACAGCGCCAGCGGGTTCGACGACTGGCCAAAGGTCGGGAAAAAGTGATGCTCGATGGCCATGTAGACGTCGTAACCGAGCCGGTCGCACTGCTCCATATGACCCATCACGTCCCACACCGCATCGCCGGTATCGACACCCGGCATGCAGTTCATTTCGGTGTATACGCCGAATTTGAGTTTGCTCTTCGCCACGAACGGGTACTCCTCTTGACTCCAGAATGATCGATGGGTGGCCGCAGCCCGCCGGCGTGCCGGAGCAGGCCCACACGCCGGGCGCGGACCTGCGTGAGGGCAGCAACTATATACGCCGCCGCCGCCGGCCGCATGATGCCTGTCAAGCGTCAGACGACGCTGGCGCGTCGCGCCTGCACCCAATGCACACCCACCGGCACCAGCGACAGGGCAACGATGCCCAGCGCGATCAGCGTCAGGTTGTCCTTGACCAGCGGCAGCTGGCCGAACACCACCCCGGCGGTCATGAACAGCAGCACCCAGACCGCCGCGCCGAACACGTTGTAAGCCAGAAAGCGCCGGTAATTCATGCTGCCCACCCCGGCCACGAACGGCGCGAAGGTACGCACGATGGGCACGAAGCGCGCCAGTACGATGGTCTTGCCACCGTGCCGCTCGAAGAACTCGCGCGTACGCGCCAGGTGTTCCTGACGCAACCAGCGCGAATCCGGCCGCGCGTACACCCGCGGACCGATGGCGTTGCCGATGGCGTAGTTGACGCTGTCGCCGACCACCGCCGACACGAACAGCACCCCCGCCGCGGTGCCGAAATCCAGCAGCCCACCGGCAGCCAGCGTGCCGACCACGAACAACAGCGAGTCGCCCGGCAGGAACGGCGTCACCACCAGGCCGGTTTCGCAGAACACCACCAGCGCCAGCAGCGCGTATACCCACACGCCGTACTCGGTGGTGAAGGCGGTCAGGTGGGTATCCAGGTGCAGGAACAGGTCCAGCACGGTCTGCAGCAGTTCCATGTCGGTTTCCAGGCCGGTCTCAAGACCGCCAGTATCCTGGCCCGGTGTTGCCGGAACAAGGCGCCCGGCCGGCCACCCCGGCGCACGGACGGCAGCCGCGCCTGATAGATTGCCGCCGACGGTGCCCACCGCGGGCACCATCGCAGACTCGAAAACAAACACGCGCGTGGCACCGCCCATGCACACGGCCGCGTCGCCAGCGAGGGGAAAACACATGCACGACCTGATCATCCGCGACGGCCTGCTGGTCGACGGCAGCGGCGCGCCGCCACGTCACGCCGACCTCGCCGTCCAGGGCGACCGCATCGCCGCAATCGGCCACGACCTCGGCCCGGCGCGGCGCAGCATCGATGCCGCCGGGCGGCTGGTGCTGCCCGGCTGGGTGGACATCCACACCCACTACGACGGCCAGGCCATGTGGGATGGCGAACTGGCGCCGTCGTCCTGGCACGGCGTCACCACGGCCGTGTTCGGCAACTGCGGTGTCGGCTTCGCGCCGGTGCGCCCGGGCAGCGCGCCGTATCTGATCAACCTGATGGAAGGCGTCGAGGACATTCCCGGCACGGTGCTGGCGCAGGGCCTGGACTTTCGCTGGGAGAGCTTCCCCGACTACCTCGATGCGCTGGCCGACACGCCGCGCGCGCTGGACATCGGTGCCCAGGTACCGCACGCGGCGCTGCGCTTTTACGTGATGGGCGAGCGCGGCGCCGATCACCTGCAGCGGCCGGACAGCGACCAGATCGCCACCATGGGCCGCCTGCTGGAGCAGGCGCTGGCCGCCGGCGCGCTCGGCTTCAGCACGTCGCGCACCACCAAGCACCGCGCCGCCGACGGCCGGCCGACACCGTCGCTGTCGGCCGACGAACCGGAACTGCACGGCCTGGCCCTGGCGCTGCGCCGCGCCGGGCGCGGCGTGCTGCAGGTGAACTCGGACTTCGGCCCGGGCGAGTTCGAGATCCTGCGCGACGCCGCCGCCCTGGCCGGCCGACCGCTGTCGGTACTGCTGCTGCAGACCGACCACGAACCCGAGCTGTGGCGACAGACGCTGGCGCAGATTCACACCGCGCGGCGTGATGGACTCGCCGTGACCGGCCAGATCGGCAGCCGACCGATCGGGCTGGTGATGGGGCTGGAGACCAGCATGCACCCGTTTGCCAGCCGTCCGTCATGGCGGGAACTGGCGGACCTGGCCCCGACCGCCCGGGTGGCGCGGCTGCGCGCCGATGCGGCGCTGCGC
>DQBD01000152.1:4486-4688 GCA_003526065.1 Gammaproteobacteria bacterium
TGGTGGCGCAAATGATCGAACGGGCGCTGCCCAAGACCTTTCGCCTGACCGAGCCGGTCGACTACGAGCCACACCCGGACGACGCCCTGGTCGCCCAGGCGGCGCGGCGCGGCTGCCACCCGCTGGCGCTGGCGCTCGACTGGCTGCTGCAGGACGACGGTAAGGGCCTGCTGCTGTACCCGTTCGAGAACTATCACGCCGG
>DQBD01000152.1:5025-5161 GCA_003526065.1 Gammaproteobacteria bacterium
CGGACGGCGGTGCCCACGTCGGCCTCATCTGCGACGCCAGCTCGCCGACCACCCTGCTGACGCACTGGGCGCGCGACCGCCGCCGCGGCCCGGGGCTGCCGCTGGAGCTGCTGGTGCGGAAGCAGGCCCGCGACAC
>DQBD01000196.1:0-11001 GCA_003526065.1 Gammaproteobacteria bacterium
GCCAGGGCGAGGAACTGGAGCCCGCGCGCAGGAAGGCCGAGATGCTCGGCATCAAGGAAATCTATATCGAGGACCTGCGTGAGACTTTCGTCCGCGACTATGTCTTCCCGATGTTCCGCGCCAACGCGCTTTATGAAGGCGTCTACCTGCTCGGCACCTCGATTGCGCGGCCGCTGATCGCCCGGCGCCAGGTCGAGATTGCCGCCGAAACCGGCGCGGACGCCGTCGCCCATGGCTCGACCGGCAAGGGCAATGACCAGGTTCGTTTCGAGCTTGGCTACAACGCGCTCAATCCCGACCTCAAGGTGATCGCCCCCTGGCGCGAATGGGACCTCACCTCGCGCGCGAAACTCATCGAATTTGCCGAGAAGCACCAGATCCCGATTGCGAAGGACAAGCGCGGGGAGGCTCCCTTCTCGGTCGACGCGAACCTTCTGCACATCTCGGCCGAAGGCAAGGTACTGGAAAACCCTGCCGAGGAAGCGCCGGAATATGTCTATTCCCGCTCCGTCTCGCCGGAAGAAGCGCCCGACCGCCCGACCTATATCGAGGTCGGCTTCGAGAAGGGCGATGCCGTCTCCATCGACGGCGTGAAGATGAGCCCGGCAACGCTCCTCACGAAATTGAACGAACTGGGCGGCGCAAACGGCATCGGCCGTCTCGATCTCGTCGAGAACCGCTATGTCGGCATGAAGTCGCGCGGCGTCTATGAAACGCCGGGAGGCACCGTGCTGCTTGCCGCCCATCGCGGCATCGAGTCGATCACGCTCGACCGGGGCGCCGCGCATCTGAAGGACGAGCTCATGCCGCGTTATGCCGAGCTCATCTATAACGGCTTCTGGTGGAGCCCGGAGCGCGAGATGCTGCAGGCGCTGATCGACAAGAGCCAGGAAATGGTGACGGGCACTGTGCGCCTGAAGCTCTACAAGGGCTCTGCGACGGTCGTCGGCCGCTCCTCGCCCTGGTCGCTCTATTCCGAGGCCCATGTAACCTTCGAGGACGACGCCGGCGCCTATGACCAGAAGGACGCTGCGGGCTTCATCCGCCTCAATGCGCTCCGCCTCCGCCTTCTCGCCGCCCGTAACAAGAGGGTATCGAGCTAATGCGTATAGATGCCATTCCGGTCGGCATGAACCCGCCGGACGACATCAATGTGATCGTGGAAGTGCCGCATGGCGGCCACCCGGTGAAATATGAGCTCGACAAGGAGTCGGGCACGCTATTCGTCGACCGCTTCATGCACACCGCCATGCAGTATCCCTGCAATTACGGCTTCGTGCCGCATACGCTGTCCGACGACGGCGATCCTATCGACGTGCTGGTCTGCAATACTCGCCAGCTCATTCCCGGCTGCCTGATCAACGTGCGGCCGATCGGCGTACTGATCATGGAGGACAACGCCGGGCAGGACGAAAAAGTGCTCGCCGTGCCGTCGCCGCGCACCACGCGCCGCTACGAAGGCGTGCGCAATTTTTCGGATCTGCCGGAGATAACGCTGCAGCAGGTCGAGCATTTCTTCGAGCACTACAAGGATCTGGAGCCCGGCAAGTGGGTGAAGCTGGAGGGCTGGGGTGACGCTGCTGCTGCGCGCTCCCTCATCAGCGAAGCCTTGCAGCGTTACGAGGACGCCCCGGCCGACTGATCGGTGCCGTCACCGGCCGGTGTGTTGCGCGTGACCCAGCGCGTGCCACCGGCGGTGAGCGTCTCCTTCTTCCAGAACGGAGCGCGGTGCTTGAGCTCCTCGATCAGGTATCGGCAGGCGGCGAAGGCCGCTTCCCGGTGCGCCGACCAGACGGCGGTCAGCACGATGGATTCGCCAGGCGTGATCGGACCGACACGGTGGGCGATCAACGCCTCGCCCAGCGGCCAGCGTTCCTCGGCTTCCGCGACGATACGCGACAGGGCGCGCTCGGTCATGCCGGGATAGTGTTCCAGCGTCATGTCGTTGACCGCATCGCCTTCGTTGAAGTCGCGCATGCTGCCGACGAAGACCGCACAGGCGCCGCACTGCGTCTGTGACGTGAGGTTCGCCTGGGCACGTGCCAGGCGCGCCCAGGGATCGAACGGGCCGTTGACCAGCTCGACGCTCACCTCAGCCTCCGGTGACCGGCGGAAAGAACGCCACTTCATCGCCGGCCTGGACCGTGGCGTCGGCTGCGGCGTAGTCGTGGTTGACGGCACACAGCACACCGGCCGGCAGCGCCGCGTGGCCGGTCGCGGCCTGCCACACGTCGGCGACGCGGGCGCCAGGTGACAGCTCGAGCCGGACCTCGTCGCGACCGAGCGATTCGCGCAGGCTGGCAAAAAAACGGACGTGGACGTTCATGACTGGGGATCGGTTGGCGAGACCGTCATAATACCGGTCAGTGTTGCCGTTCAGCCGCGGACCATGAGCAAACCCAGCGACACGCCACGCTCACTGCGCGTGGCGGTGCTTACCTACTCGAACCGCCGTACCGTCGCGGACGATACCAGCGGCGACCTGATCCGTGCCTGCCTGGCCGGGGCCGGTCACCGCGTCGTGGATTCCGCCATCCGGCATGGCGATGCGTCCGCGATGCGCGAATTTCTGCGCGTGTGGGTGCGCGACCCGGGCATCGATGCGGTCATCTGCACCGGCGGCACCGGCATCACCGACTGCATGCCCGAGGCGGCTGCGTCACTCATCGAACACGACATTCCGGGCTTTGCCACGCTGTTCCAGATGCTGTCACTGCAGGACATCGGCAGCTCGGGGATGCTGTCGCGTGCCCAGGCCGGGCTGGCGGCCGGCAAACTGCTGTTTCTGCTCCCCGGGTCGGAGAACGGCTGCCGGCTGGCGATGCAGCAGCTGGTCGTCCCGCAGCTGGACAGCACGACGCGTCCGTGCAGTCTGGCCGGGTTGTTGGCCGATGAGTGAGCTCACGCACTTCAACGATCGTGGCGAGGCACACATGGTGGACGTCGGCGACAAGCCGTCCACCCAGCGCGAGGCGATCGCCGAGGGGCGCATCCTCATGCTGGCGGATACGCTGGTGCGCATCCGTGCCGGCGACCACCGGAAAGGCGACGTGCTCGGCATCGCCCGCGTGGCCGGCATCATGGCCGCCAAGCGCACGGCGGAGCTGGTGCCGCTGTGCCACCCGCTGCCGCTGACGGCGGTCAGCATCGATTGGGTGCTTGAGGACGCACCGCCGGCCGTGTTGTGCCGTGCCCGGGTACGTACCGGCGGACAGACCGGTGTCGAGATGGAGGCGCTGACGGCAGTGCAGATTGCGCTGCTGACCGTCTACGACATGTGCAAGGCAGTCGATCGCGGCATGGTCATGACCGACATAGCGCTGGTCGAGAAACGCGGCGGCAAGTCCGGCACGTGGCAACGGGATGCCACGACGGGCGGCTAGGCGCGTGCGTCAGCCGAGCAGCAGCTCCAGCAGCGCCTTTTGCGCATGCAGGCGGTTCTCCGCCTCGTCCCAGACCACGCTTTGCGGGCCGTCGATGACGGCGGCGGCGACTTCCTCGCCGCGGTGTGCCGGCAGGCAGTGCATGAAGATGGCAGCCGGCGCGGCCTTCGTCATCAACGCGGGATCCACCTGATAGCCGGCGAACGCGGCCTGCCGGGCTGCGCTTTCGTCTTCCTGGCCCATGCTGGCCCACACGTCGGTGACCACCACGTCGGCACCGGCCGCTGCCGCCGCCGGATCATCGGTCACCTGCACGCAGTCCGCGTGGGTCGCGAGCAATTCCGGTTCCGGGCGATAGCCGGCCGGCGCGGCGATGCGCAGCTCGAAGCCGAACAGACGCGCGGCCTTGATCCACGATTGGCACACGTTGTTGCCATCACCAATGAATGCCGCGGTACGGCCGCGGATGTCGCCGTGGCGCTCGGTCCAGGTCAGGATGTCGGCCAGCAGCTGGCAGGGGTGGAAGCGGTCCGTCAGGGCGTTGATGACCGGTACGGTCGAGTTGGCGGCCAGCAGTTCCAGGCGCTCATGGGCTGCGGTGCGCACCACCAGCACATCGACCATGCGCGAGAGCACGCGCGCCGAATCCTCGACCGTTTCACCGCGGCCGAGCTGGATGTCGCGCGGCGACAGGAACATGCTGTGTCCGCCCAGGTGCGTCCAGGCGGCCTCGAACGAGGCCCGCGTGCGGGTCGACGATTTCTCGAACAGCATCGCCATCACCTTGCCCGGGTAGCGTACCTGCCGGTCGCCACGCCGGTGTGCGGCCTTGAGCTCCCCGGCACGCGCAATCAAGGCGCCCAGTTCGTCCGGTGTGAGGTCAGTCAGCGTCAGGAAGTGTCGGGTGCTCATCGCGGCTTTCAGGCGTGGTCACAGAATTCGACGATCAGCGGACACAGCGTGTCCAGCAGCAGGCCCGCTTCATCGTCGCTCATTACCAGCGGCGGCAGCAGGCGCACCACGCGATCGGCGGTGACGTTGATCAGCAGTCGCCGCTCAAGGGCGCGTTCGACCAGTTCGGTGCATGGCCGGTCCAGTTCAATGCCGATCAGCAGTCCCTGGCCGCGGATATCGACCACGCCGGCGCAACCGGACAGCCGCTCATTCAATGCGGACAGCAGCTGTCCGCCCAGACGGCCGGCGCGTTCCACATAGCCCTCGCGCTCGATGATGTCGAGCGTTGCCAGCGCTGCCCGGCAGGCCAGCGGATTGCCGCCGAAGGTGCTGCCGTGGTTGCCGGCACCCAGGATGTCGAGCGCTCGCCCACCGGCCAGGCAGGCGCCAATCGGCAGGCCATTGGCGAGACCCTTGGCCAGGGTCATCACGTCCGGCGTGACGCCGTGGTGTTGGCTGGCGAACCAGTGACCACTGCGGCCAACGCCGGTCTGGATCTCGTCCAGCATCAGCAACCAGCCGTGCTGGTCACACACGGCGCGGGCGCCGGCCAGGTAGTCCGGCGATGGCAGTCGGATGCCGCCTTCCCCCAGCAACGGTTCCAGCAACAAGGCGACGACGTCACGCCGACGCTCGGCGACCCGTTGCAGGGCGTCGAGGTCGTTGTACGGGACGCGCGTGAAGCCCTGCACCAGCGGTTCGAAGCCGGCCTGCACCTTGCGGTTGCCGGTGGCGGTCAGGGTGGCCAGGGTGCGTCCGTGGAAACTGCCGTCGGCCACCACGACCGTGGGTACGTCGATGCCGCGTGAATGACCGTACTTGCGGGCGAGCTTGATCGCCGCTTCGTTGGCTTCCGCTCCCGAGTTGCAGAAGAAGGCCTGCTGCAGGCCGGACAGTGCGCTCAGGCGGTCGGCCAGGCGGGCCTGTAACGGCACCTGGTACAGGTTTGAGGTATGCACCAGCGTGGCTGCCTGGTCGGCGATGGCCTGTGCCACCTCCGGGTGGGCATGGCCGAGACCGCACACGGCGATACCGGACAGTGCGTCCAGGTAGCGTGTGCCGTGCACGTCCCATAGCCAAGCCCCCGCTCCGCGCTCGAAAGCGACGGGCAGGCGCGCGTAGGTATTCATGAGGGCCGACGTCTGGCCGGACATTTCACCACCCCTAAAACAAAAACAGCCGACGGGGCGGCTGCTTGGAAACGGCAAGTCTAGCACCAATTATTTCTTGACAAACCGGGCCAAAACCCGTGTTGACAAGGCGGGGGCACGACCGCAGGATTGCTCGAAGGGTGATCGGTGCGCTGCGATAGCGCTGCCCACACGACGTGAATGACTGCCCGGTGCGCCGCAGGGCGTGGCCGGCTAGGTGGCAAAAGTGGCATGAGTAACGGGGAAAAACGCGGCAGTGACGGGGCACTGGACGTTCGAGAGGCCAGGCCGAAGGTCGAGCAACCGCCGCTCTACAAGGTCGTTCTGCTCAACGACGACTACACCCCGATGGAGTTTGTCGTGCACGTCCTCGAGCGGTTCTTCCGTTTGGACCGGGAGCGGGCCACACAAGTGATGCTGCACGTGCATACGCGAGGAAAGGGCGTGTGCGGTGTCTATACCCGGGAAATCGCCGAAACCAAGGTGGCACAGGTTGTGCAGTACTCGCGAGAGAACGAGCATCCTCTGCAATGCGATATGGAAGTAGCCTGACATGCTCAGTCACGAACTCGAATTCACCCTCAATCAGGCGTTCCGGCAGGCGCGCGAGAAGCGCCAGGAATTCATGACGGTCGAGCACCTGCTGATGATGCTCCTGGACAGCCCGTCGGCGGCCGCGGTGCTGCGCGCCTGCGGCGCCGACATCGAGCGGCTGCGTCGGGAGCTGGACGCGTTCATCGACAAAAACACCCCGTTGCTGCCGGAGGGTGACGAGCGCGACGTGCAGCCGACCATCGGGTTCCAGCGCGTCTTGCAGCGGTCCATGTTCCACGTACAGGCGTCCGGCAAGCGTGAAGTGACCGGCGCCAACGTGTTGGTGGCCATCTTCAGTGAGAAGGAATCCCACGCCGTCTTCCTGCTTGGAAAACAGGGCATCAGCCGGCTGGATGTCGTCAACTACATCGCACACGGCATATCCAAAGTGAACGAAGGCGACGAGAGCGAGTCCCCGGCCGGTTCCGAGGATGACGCGCAGGGTGAAGGGGCTGCCAAGTCGGCCCTGGACAAGTTTGCTGTCAACCTCAACGAGCAGGCGCGCCAGGGTCGCATCGATCCGCTGATCGGCCGGGCCGACGAGATCGAGCGGACGATGAAGATCCTGTGCCGTCGTCGCAAGAACAACCCGCTGTTCGTGGGTGAGGCGGGCGTCGGCAAGACCGCGCTGGCCGAGGGGCTGGCCAAGCGCATCGTCGACGGCGAGGTGCCGGACGCGCTGTCGGAATGCACCGTGTACTCGCTCGACATGGGCGCGCTGCTGGCCGGCACGAAGTACCGCGGCGATTTCGAGAAGCGCCTGAAAACCGTGCTCAAGGACCTGGGCAAGGATCCGGGTTCGATCCTGTTCATCGACGAGATCCACACCATCATCGGTGCCGGCGCGGCGTCAGGTGGCGTGATGGATGCCTCGAACCTGATCAAGCCGGTGTTGGCGTCCGGTGAACTGAAGTGCATCGGCTCGACCACGTACCAGGAATACCGGGGGATCTTCGAGAAGGACCGCGCGTTGTCACGCCGCTTCCAGAAGATTGATGTCGGTGAACCGACCGTGCCCGAGACGGTGCAGATTCTGCGCGGCCTGCGGACCCAGTACGAGAAGCACCACAACGTGCGCTACACCAACGCGGCGCTGGCAGCGGCGGCGGAACTTTCGGCGCGCTACATCAACGAGCGTTTCCTGCCCGACAAGGCCATTGATGTCATCGACGAGGCCGGTGCCGCGCAGCGGGTGCAGCCACCGAGCAAGCGCAAGAAGGTCATCGGCGTTGGCGACGTCGAGCAGGTGGTCGCGCGCATCGCCCGCATTCCGCCCAAACAGGTGTCCAGCACCGACATGGAGAAGCTGCGCACCCTGGATCGCAACCTGAAGATGACCGTCTTCGGGCAGGGCGAGGCTATCGATACCCTGACCGCGGCCATCAAGATGGCGCGCTCCGGCCTCGGGCCGCAGACGCGGCCAATCGGCTCGTTCCTGTTTGCCGGACCGACCGGTGTCGGCAAGACCGAGCTGAGCCGTCAGCTGGCGTTGGCGCTGGGCATCGAGCTGGTCCGCTTCGACATGTCCGAGTACATGGAGCGACACACCGTGTCGCGCCTGATTGGCGCTCCGCCCGGATACGTGGGCTTCGATCAGGGTGGGCTGCTGACCGAGGCCATCAACAAGCATCCGCATGCGGTGCTGTTGCTGGATGAGATCGAGAAGGCGCATCCGGACGTGTTCAACCTGCTGTTGCAGGTCATGGACCATGGTGCGTTGACCGACAACAACGGACGCAAGGCCGATTTCCGCAACGTGATCATCATCATGACCACCAACGCGGGTGCGGAACTGACGGCGCGGGCGTCGGTCGGCTTCACGACACAGGACCACAGCACGGACGACGTGGAAGCCATCAATCGGCTGTTTGCGCCGGAGTTCCGCAATCGCCTGGACGGCATCGTGCGTTTCCAGGGGCTGGACGAGAAGACCATCGCCAACGTGGTGGACAAGTTCGTGGTCGAGCTGGAAAGCCAGCTGGAGTCCAAGAACGTCACCGTGGAGGTCGACGACGATGCGCGTCAGTGGCTCGCGGAGCACGGTTACGACGCCAAGATGGGCGCCCGGCCGATGGCGCGGCTCATTCAGGACAAGATTCGTCGCGCGCTGGCCGATGAACTGCTATTCGGCAAGCTGGCGCACGGCGGCCAGGTCACTGTGACGTGTGTCGAGGGCGAGCTGAAGATCGAGTGCACGCCGGCACCGTCGCGCTCGGCGCGGGTGACCGAAGAAGAAACCTGATGAGCCCGGCCGCGGCCGGTTTTGCTGGCCGCGGCCCAGGACAGGCGGCGTTTTGTGCGCCCCGCCGCGGACGCGGCGACCCGGCTGGCTCAGCGGGCGCGGTACGTGATGCGGCCTTTGGTGAGGTCGTACGGAGTCAGGGATACGGTGACCTGGTCGCCGGTCAGGATGCGGATGTAGTGTTTGCGCATCTTGCCGGAAATGTGGGCGGTCACTACGTGGCCGTTTTCCAGGCGCACCCGGAACGTGGTGTTGGGCAGGGTTTCTATCACCGTGCCCTGCATTTCGATGCCTTCTTCCTTTGCCATTCAGTACTCGGCTGCCGGATTGGATAAGCGGGCGATTGTATGCCTGCCGGGCACAATGGCTCAACCGGCGCAAGCGGCGGCTGGGCGATGAGTCGCGCGGTGGCGATGGGCGCGCTGCGCGCGGATCGGCGGGATTTTGGAGGAGCACGGCATGCTGGCGCTGCGGATTGAGTTCTTCCATGACGTCTTGTCGTGCTGGTGCTTCAACGCCTCGGAGCGTCTGCGCGAATTCGTGGCCGCTCATCCACAGGTGCAGGTGATCCACCGTGCGTGGCCGCTGGGTACCGACCGGACGCTGTTTTCACGCCTGTTTCCCGATGCCAGGGCAGCCAAACAGGAAATCGTGCTGCGACACTGGGGGGATGCGGTGCACGTCGAGCACGAGCGACGTATCCGGCCGGACCTGATGATGAGCCGCGAGTTCGAATACCCGCATTCGATGCCTGCGCAGCGCGGCTGCAAGGCGGCCGAGAAACAGGCCGGGCAACAGGGGCACTGGGATTACTTCGACCGCGCGCAACGAGCGCACCTGACCGACTGCGAGAACGTGGCGGATCCGGAGGTCCTGAGCCGCTGCGCGCGGGATATCGGGCTGGATGTCAACGCGTGGCTGCGTGATTTCGAGGATCCGCAGCGTGACATCGAGATCGGCATGGACCTGGGGCTGGCCAACACCTACGGCGTGGTACGGGTGCCATTGCTGGTCGCCGACGGTTGCGCCCAGTTGCATGGCGAACCGTGGTCCACCTTCGGCTACCGGATCACGTCGCAACGGCTCGCCACCTGGTACGAGGACCTGGTCCGTGCCCGACAGATGGGGCGCTTCTAGCGCGCCCCCGGGCGTCGTTACGCCGCGGCTGCCGCCTCGATGTATGAGATCGGCAGTTCCTGCACCGTGTTGAACGTGACGATCTCGTAGTTGGCGGGATCGCTCAGCAGCATGCGCAGCAGCCGGTTGTTCAGCGCGTGCCCGGACTTGTAGCCCGAGAAGGCGCCAATCAGGCTGCTGCCGAGCAGGTACAGGTCACCGATGGCGTCCAGCACCTTGTGTTTGACGAATTCGTCACGGTAGCGCAGACCATCCTCGTTCAGGATGTTCGAGTCATCGACGACCACGGCATTTTTCACACTGCCGCCGAGCACCAGGCCCTGCGCGCGCAGGGCTTCGATTTCATGCATGAAGCCGAAGGTTCGAGCGCGACTGATCTCGCGCAGGAACGCGGTGGACGAGAAGTCCACCAGGGCGCGCGCTGGCTTGCTGTCGAAGGCCGGGTGGCTGAACTCGATTTCGAAGCTGACCTGGAATCCCTCGTACGGGTCCAGGCGAACCCACCGATCGCCATCGTGGACCTCGACGGGGCGCAGCACGCGCATGAAGCGCTTGGGCGCGTCCTGCTCACCGATGCCGGCAGATTGCAGGAGAAACACGAACGGGCCGGCCGAACCGTCCATGATCGGCACCTCGGGGGCGTCAACGTCGATCAGGGCGTTGTCGATGCCCAGGCCCGCCATGGCGGACAGCAAGTGCTCGACCGTGCTGACGCGGGCGTCGCCGTGCTCCAGTGTGGTGGACAGGCGAGTGTCGCCAACCGCTTGCGCGTTCGCTGCAATGACCACCTGCGGGTCCAGGTCGACCCGTCGGAAACGGATGCCGCTGTCGGCGGGCGCCGGGTGCAGTGCCAACTGGACCCGGGCGCCGGTGTGCAGGCCCACGCCGGTGGCGCGGATGCTGTTTTTGAGCGTGCGTTGCCTGATCACGTCAACCCGGACTTCCCTGCTGGAGCGTGGCGGCGGAGCGCCGTCACGCGACGGTAACAATGGCGCAGTCTAGCATCCGACCCGATCACTCAGTCGGCCTGACGGCGCAGGAAGGCCGGAATCTCGAGGTATTCCATGTCGCTGTCACGGTAGGCCGGCAGCGGATCACGGGTCCGTTCCTGGCGGATCACCGTCGGCTGCTCGTAGTGTTTGTAAGGGTCGGTGCCGGTACGCACCACTTCCAGCGGCCGTTCCGCCGGCCGCGAATGCGGCGACTTGGCCGGCTTCTGGTCCAGGCCGGTGGCGACGACGGTGACGCGCATGTCGTCACTCAGGTCGGGGTCGATCACCGTGCCGATGACCACGCAGGCGTCCGGCGAGGCCAGTTCGCGCACCACGTTGCCGACTTCCTCGAACTCGCCGATCGACATGTCCAGGCCGGCGGTGATGTTGACCAGGATGCCGCGTGCCCCGGACAGGTTCACGTCCTCCAGGAACGGGCTGCTGATGGCCGCTTCGGCCGCCTGACGGGCGCGACCGTCGCCGGAGGCACTGGACGAGCCCATCATCGCCATACCCATTTCGGACATCACCGTGCGCACGTCGGCGAA
>DQBD01000196.1:11243-11571 GCA_003526065.1 Gammaproteobacteria bacterium
TCGACGTTGATCAGGCCCGGCCGGGTGATCAGCTCGGCGATGCCCTGCACGGCGCCCTGCAACACCTGATTGGCGGCCTTGAACGCCTCGATCAGGCGGAAATTGCGGTCGAGCTCGGTCACCAGCTTGTCGTTGGGGATGATGATCAGCGAGTCGACGTGCTTGCCCAGCGCGGCGATGCCCTCGTTGGCGATATCCAGGCGTTTGCGGCCCTCGAAGCCGAACGGCTTGGTCACCACCGCCACGGTCAGGATGCCCAGTTCGCGGGCAATCTGGGCGATGATCGGCGCCGCGCCGGTGCCGGTCCCACCGCCCATGCCGGCGGTGA
>DQBD01000005.1:0-5853 GCA_003526065.1 Gammaproteobacteria bacterium
TCAGGATGCGGTCGGCGTGGATATCCGCCATGGCAGCGCTCCAGACGCAGGAGGGGACGCCGGGCCATGCCGGCGCGGAAAGAGAAACGGATCAGCCCACGTCGACGCGGTAGTTCGGCGGCTCTTTGGTGATCACGACATCGTGAGCATGACTTTCGCGCATACCGGCTTGCGTCACCTTCACGAAGCGGGGTCGCGTGCGCATCTGCGAGATGTCGTTGCAGCCGGTGTAGCCCATGCTGGCTCGAAGGCCGCCCAGGAGCTGATGCACGATGGCCAGAACGCTGCCCTTATACGGCACGCGGCCTTCGATACCCTCGGGAACGAGCTTTTCCAGTTCGTCGGTGGTGTCTTGGAAATAGCGATCCTTGGAGCCCTGCTGCATGGCCGCAACCGACCCCATGCCGCGATAGGACTTGTAGGACCGGCCCTGGAACAACTCGACCTCGCCGGGGGCCTCTTCGGTACCCGCGAACATGCCGCCGATCATCACGCAATGGGCGCCGGCGACGATAGCCTTGGCCAGATCGCCCGAAAAGCGGATGCCGCCATCGGCGATGACCGGAATCCCGCTATCCCGCAGGGCCGTCGCGATATTGGCGACCGCCGTGATCTGCGGCACACCGACACCGGCGATGATGCGTGTGGTACAGATCGAACCCGGTCCGATGCCCACCTTGACCGCATCGGCGCCGGCTTCGACCAGCGCCAGGGCGGCTTCGGCCGTGGCCACGTTGCCGGCCACCACTTGCAGCCCCGGATACCGCCGCTTGAGCAGGCGGACCCGCTCGATAACGCCGCGGGAATGGCCATGCGCCGTGTCGACCACGATGACGTCGACGCCGGCATCGATCAGGGCTGCCACCCGCTCGTCGCTTTCCGCACTGGTGCCGACCGCTGCGCCGACGCGTAAGCGGCCCTGGCTGTCCTTGCAGGCATTGGGAAAATCGCTGGCTTTCTGGATGTCTTTGACCGTGATGAGGCCGCGCAGCTGGAAGCCTTCGTTGATCACCAGCACCTTCTCGATGCGGTGTTCGTGCAGCAACTCGATGACTTCAGCCGTGTCCGCACCTTCGCGCACCGTCACCAGCCGCTCCTTGGGTGTCATGATGCTGGCCACGGGCTTGTCGAGTTCGTCTTCGAAGCGCAGATCGCGGCCGGTCACGATGCCGACCAGGTTTTCGCCGTCCACGACGGGCAACCCGGAAATGCCGTGAGCGCGGGTCAGCGCCAGCACTTCGCGGATGCTCTGGTCGGGACGGACGGTGATGGGATCTTTGATGACGCCACTTTCGAACTTCTTCACCCGAGCGACTTCCGCCGCCTGGCGTTCGATCGACATGTTCTTGTGGACGATCCCGATGCCGCCTTCCTGCGCCAGCGCAATGGCCAGGCGCGCCTCGGTGACGGTGTCCATGGCCGCGCTGATCAGCGGCACATTAAGGTCGATTTCGCGGGTCAGTGATGTGCGCAAGCTGACTTCGCGCGGCAGGACTTCAGAATACTCCGGCAGCAGGAGTACGTCGTCGAAGGTCAGCGCTTCCTCGGTCAGTCTCATCCTCGGGATCCGCGGCAGCTCGGGAAAAGATCGGCGATTATAGCCGCAGGAGCCGCCTGCGGCCAAGCCGGTCGGCGATCCGGCTCAGGCCGCCGGCCCCGGCGTATAGGTCGCCGGGCAGCTTTGGCCCGGGCGACTGCCCAGAAGCTGCTCGATGCGCAGCGCCTGCTGGCCACGCGCGGCGCCACGACGTTGCGCTTCGACCCATTCGGCCTGGACGGATACCCAAAGCCCGACCTCGCTGGCCGATTCACGGGCCGCCTGCTGCAGCGCCGCCATCTCGCGGGATTCGGACAACACCGGCAGCGCCTGACCCGTTCCGCACAAGGCCAGCGTCCCGCTCCGCGCATTGAAGATGCCGGTCACGCGCATGGATTCAGCAATGGGATCGACACGCGCCGCGCGGCTGAGACTATAGGCCATGGTTCCAGTGAGCGGTTCGCCGTCCCGGCCGAGCTGCTCGAGCCGGGTGGAATCGGCCAGATGATAATCGCCGGTGCGACCGCTCTCGCCACGCAGGGTCAAGCGCCGTCCTTCGAGCCGCCAACGGCCGATTTCATGCAGAACGATCCCCTCGCCACCATGCGCCGACTCGTACTGTTGCCGCAGGCGATAGGTGCCGTCGCCGAGCAGCGTGAGCGTCCGGCGCATGCCGCCGCAGGCCTTGCACGGCAGTTCGCCGACGAAGGTCACCGGCGGCACCAACGTCGATTGCGCGCGCACATCCGGCGCGGGAAACGGCGCCTGAATCGGCGGCTCCGGATGCTTGGCCGCGCAGGATCCTAACCCCACTGCGACCAGCAGCCCCAACGACCAGCCACGGACCCTGTCCATGTTTTCCCGCATTTTCATGACGCCCCGCTCGCTCGCATACTGTGGATTCATCATGCCAGCATTCGACACAGCGCATCACCCTGCAAGCTGACACCTCGGGACAGCTCACCCGAAAAAGCCGGGCACTTGCACGTGGAAGGTCGCGCCAGGCATTCGCATCCCGAACGCCCGGCGCACATTCGACTCATTCCGAAACGCTGCCCTCGGGGGCCGCTGCGCTGCGCCGCCCGCGACGGGTGGTTCCCGGCGGACGTCCACGCGAGACCTGGAGATAGTTACGCAGCGTGGCGACACTGACCGTAATGTTTTCCGACTTGAGTACATTCGCGATCATTTCCATGGTGTATCCACGTTTTTGCATCGCGCGGATTTCCTTGGACAGCCGCTTGATCGCTTCCTGCTTGTTCAACTCGGACGCCTTCTTCGGCGCTTCGACAGGCGGCATGCCGCGCAGCTTGTCGGCCACTGAATCGACAAACTCAGGCGTGTACTTGGCGCGCTTTTTTCTTACTTTTTCCACAAAATTCCCTCACCATCCAAAAAATTACCAACTTCATTTTAGGCACCAAGAGTAGCCGCTTTTTGGTGCCCTGAAAAGAACACGCCACACCTGCAGAATCGACATCCCGAATTGCCACGCAATCCACACCAGTCACATCCTTCAATTCCTCGGCTCCCGGCGCCCCCGTTTCTGTTTGAACTACCGCTCAAAAAACCATTCACTTTAAGTGACCGAGCGCTGACATCCGCGCGCCAAATACGCGCCATGCGCCATCTGTGGTCCGACTGCGCAACCGCACGCGGCGAAAACCAGGCATTGGCAAAACCGCCCCCCTCTTACCTGAAACAAGCGACCGATTTCAAATGTATCCGTTGCACCACACCTGAATGATCAGGCGCGCGTCATAGGGCTGCCGGCATGCCCCATAGGCCCTTCCGCGCCCAAATTTGGCGACGCGTGGCGCGCGGAAACGACGCCCCGATCGGCGCGACTTGCGCCCAGAGAGTCGCTGCGCTAGCCTGCGTTCAAGCCCTGAACGGAGTCGGTAATGACCTCCGAAGAAGTCCGCTACCGCCTCATGCAACGCTTGGCGCAGAATCCTGCGGTCACACAGCGCGAGCTGGCGCTGGAGATGGGCGTGAGCGTCGGGAAGATCAACTATTGCCTGCGCGCGCTCATCGAAAAAGGCCACGTCAAACTCGGCAACTTCCGCCGCAATCCCGACAAGCGACACTACACCTATTTGTTGACACCCGCGGGCGTCGAGGCCAAAGCATGGGCCACGGTGCATTTTTTGCGCCGCAAGCGCGCGGAGTACGAAACCATTCAGGCTGAAATTCGTGCCTTGCAGGATGAACTGGCCGCGCTCGGCATCGCCCCTGAACCCGAGCAACCCAAACCGGCCACGGATCCCGCAACCGCCACCCCGAGGGAGTCGCCCTGATGACCCGCTGGTATGCCATCCAGACCAAGCCGCGCCAGGAGGAAACTGCGCTGCGCCACCTGGAGCGTCAGGGCTATGACTGCCACCTCCCACGCATCCGCGAACGGCGGTTGATCCGTCGGCGTCCCGTGTCCATGGCGGTGGCCCTGTTTCCGCGCTACCTGTTCGCCTGTCTCGACCTCACGACCCAGAACACCGCGCCCATCCGCTCGACCCATGGCGTGGTGGGACTGGTCCGCTTTGGCGCAGGCCCCGCACCGCTCCCGGAAGGGTTCGTGGAGCAGCTGCGCGAACAGGACGAGCGGGGCGGCATCCCGGAGCTGGGCGACTGGCAGACCGGCGATGCGCTGGAGGTGACCGACGGGCCTTTTGCCGGACTGCGCGCGGTCTTTGCGGCGCGCAACGGCGATGCGCGGGTCATCGTGCTCATGGAACTGCTCGGCCGGACCCAGCGTCTGGCCCTGCCGGAACATCAACTGCGGCGCGCCGGCACCTGACCCGCCGACGTGATCGCCATGCACGGCATGCGAGACCCGCGGGACGGCAATCGCAGGGCGGTAGCGTGCCCTGACAACGCTGCGCAGACTGATACACTCATGCGCCCGATCGTCCACCCAGGCCGCCGAGCAAGCCGATGTCCTCGTCACTGATCCAGCAAAGCCTTACCGAACACCGCGCCGCACTCGAGACCGTGAGCGCCATGGCGCCCGAAATCCTGCGCGCGGCCGAGTCCATCACCCAGACGCTGCGCCGGGGTGGACGCGTGTTCGCCTGCGGCAATGGCGGCTCGGCAGCCGACGCCCAGCATTTCGCCGCTGAACTGACAGGCCGGTTCGAACGCGAACGCCGCGGGCTCGCTGGGATCGCTCTGACCACCGACACCTCGGCGCTGACCGCCATCGGCAACGACTACGGCTTCGATGCGGTTTTCGCACGCCAACTGGAGGCGCTTGGCCAGTCCGGTGATCTGTTGCTCGCGCTCAGCACGTCCGGCCATTCGCCGAATGTCGTGCGCGCCGTCGAGACCGCCCGCGCGCACGACATCGGCACGCTGGGACTGTTGGGGCGGGATGGCGGCGCCATGGCCGACCTGGTCGATCAGGCCTTGATCGTCCCCGCGACCCGAACCGCACGCGTCCAGGAAATGCATATCCTGATCCTGCATCTGTTATGCGAGGCCATCGACGACACGGATCCCGGCTAACGCTCATTCGCATCACGAGATGTCGCTCTATCCGCCCATGAAAGAGCCGCCCCCATGCTCATGTCCAACTCGACACCGCGCAAAGGCATCCTGCTTGCCGGCGGCTCCGGCACCCGGCTCTATCCACTCACGGTTGGGGTGAGCAAGCAGCTTATGCCGGTCTATGACAAACCGATGGTCTACTACCCCCTGTCCACGCTGATGCTGACCGGCATCCGCGAGGTCCTGATCATCACCACACCTCACGACGCCGAAGCTTTCGCGCGCGTGCTCGGCGATGGCCGCCAATGGGGCATGACGCTGCACTATGCGGCGCAGCCCCAACCCGACGGCATCGCCCAAGCGCTGCTGATCGGCCAGACATTCCTTGACGGCGCGCCCTCGGCGCTGGTGCTCGGGGACAATATCTTCTTCGGTCATGGCCTTGCCGAATCGCTGGCCGCCGCCCATGCGCAGCCGAACGGTGCGACGGTATTCGGCTATTGGGTTCGCGATCCGGAACGTTACGGCGTGGTGGAATTCGACGACACGGGCCGGGCCCGATCAATCGAGGAAAAGCCGGCGCGGCCGCGCTCGAACTACGCCGTCACCGGGCTTTACTTCTACGATGAAACCGCGCCGGCCCGCGCCACTGAATTACGCCCCTCGGCCCGCGGGGAGCTCGAGATCACCGACCTCAACAACGCCTATCTGGCCGATGGCGCCCTGCGCGTGGAGCGGCTGGGCCGGGGTCAAGCCTGGCTCGATACCGGCACCCATGATTCCCTGCTGGACGCAGCCAATTTTGTCCAGGTGATGCAGGCGCGCCAGGG
>DQBD01000005.1:6089-8274 GCA_003526065.1 Gammaproteobacteria bacterium
ACCGAGGCGGTGCTGCGCCTCGCCGAACCGCTGAAAAAGAACGGCTATGGGCGCTATCTGATCGAGCTGGTCAGCCAGGGCAGCGCCACATGAAGATCAGCACAACCGCGATGCCCGGCGTGCTCCTCATCGAGCCGGTAGTCCACGGCGATACGCGCGGTTTTTTTCTGGAGACCTTCCGCGAGAACGCGCTGGCTGAACACGGTATCACCACCCCGTTCGTCCAGGACAACCATTCCCGTTCGGTACAGGGCGTTCTGCGCGGAATGCACTACCAGCTCGAGCAGCCGCAGGGCAAGCTGGTGCGCGTTGCCCGTGGGCGGGTTCTGGATGTCGCCGTGGATATCCGCCGCGGCTCACCCCACTTCGGGCAGTCGTTTGCTGTGGAACTGGACGATGTTGACCACCACCAGCTGTATATTCCGCCGGGCTTTGCCCATGGCTTTCTGGTGCTGTCCGAAGTCGCCGACTTCATCTATCGCTGCACCGACTATTACCATCCGGCGAGCGAGGGCGGTGTCCGCTGGGACGACCCGGCGCTGGAGATCCCCTGGCCGACACTGGACGCGCCGCTGCGCGTCTCCGACAAGGATGCCCGGCTGCCGAGACTCGCCGACATCGCCGCCGATCGCCTGCCCGCCTATCCGGGGGCGACATGAACATCCTCGTCACCGGTGCCGGTGGCCAGCTCGGCCGCGAACTGTCCCTGCGCCTGGGGCCCGATGAAGCCGTCTGCCTGCCCCGCGCTGCGCTAGACCTGACCGACCCGGCCGCCGTACACGCGACGTTCATGCGCCTGCGCCCACAGGTCGTGATCAACGCCGCAGCCTATACCGCCGTAGATCGCGCCGAAACCGAGCGCGATCTCGCCTTTGCCACCAATGCCGAGGCGCCTGCCACGCTGGCCCGCGCGTGCGCCCAGACTGGCGCTGCGCTCCTGCATGTGTCGACCGATTATGTATTCAACGGCCAAAGCCGGCGGCCTTGGCGCGAAGCGGACGCGACGGACCCGATCAATGCCTATGGCGCGAGCAAGCTCGCCGGAGAACAGGCCATCGGCAGCGCCCTGCCGCGACATCTCGTCCTGCGGACGGCCTGGGTCTTCGGCGCCCACGGCGCCAATTTCGTGCGCACCGTGCTGCGCCTCGCCCGCGAACGGGGCGCCCTGCGCATCATCGACGACCAGGTCGGCAGCCCCACTTGGGCCGGGCATCTCGCCGAGGCCTTGATCACGCTCGCCCGCCGCATTGCCGGGGGTGAATCGCTGGCCTGGGGCACCTATCACTATGCCGGCGCGCCGGCGGTGAGCTGGCACGGCTTCGCCGAAATCATTGTCCGTGAAGCCGTGACCCAGGGACTTCTGCCCGCAGCCGTCCCGATCGAAGCCATCGACACCGCCGCCCATCCAACACCGGCGCGGCGCCCGGCGTGGTCGGTACTGGATGGCGCCCGTTTCGCAGGGACCTTTGGTCTCAAGCCACCCGACTGGCGCATCGGCCTGACCCGAACCCTGACCGCCTGGAAAACCTCCGAGAGCGCAGCATGATGACTCCGCCCCGCGATCCCGCCCCGACCCACACGCCACGCCGCCTGCTCGTCACCGGTGGCGCCGGCTTCATCGGCGCCAATTTCGTGCACCACTGGCTGGGCGCACATGCCGATAGCCGCCTGGTCGTGCTCGACGCGCTGACCTACGCCGGCAACCAGGCGAATCTCGACCCCGTGCGCGATCGTCCAGAGCTGCACTTCGTCCATGGCGACATCCGCGATACCGCGCTCGTCAGCGACCTGTTGCGCGCCGAGGCCATCGACACGCTGGTCCATTTCGCCGCCGAATCCCACGTCGACCGCTCCATCCACGGCCCGGACGCCTTCATCGACACCAACGTCAACGGCACGCACAGCCTGCTCAAAGCGGCGCGCCAGGTCTGGCTGACCGAACAGCGCGTCCCCGCACACCGCTTCCATCATGTGTCCACCGACGAGGTGTACGGATCGCTCGGGGCCGCGGATCCCGCCTTCACCGAGATCACGCCCTATGCGCCCAATTCGCCCTACGCCGCCAGCAAGGCCGCCTCGGATCATCTGGTGCGCGCCTATCACCACACCTACGGCCTCGCCGTCACCACCAGCAACTGTTCCAACAACTACGGGCCCTATCACTTCCCCGAGAAGCTGATCCCGC
>DQBD01000060.1:0-3699 GCA_003526065.1 Gammaproteobacteria bacterium
CGTGGCCACACATCCGGCTGGCGGCCCATGCCCGCGGTGAGGCGGGGTCGGCCGACCAGGCGCTGCCGGTGTATCTGCGCGACCGGGTCACGCACGGCGGCTGAGTCTCGCGGCCGCCTCAGGCGGCCACGGCCACGCCACGGGTGATGTGCGCGAACGGCCGCGGACCGGCGATGTAGCCGCTGTCGATGGCGGTCGGCGCGAAGCCGCCGTCGCGCAGCATGGCGCGCACGTCGCGGTTCAGATGGCAGCCACCGGCCAGCGGTTTCCACCACGGCGTCAGGCGATCCTGCCAGCGCTGCACCGACGGCTCGGGTGCGCGTCCGTGTTCGCAGAACAGCAACCGGCCGCCGGGCGCCAGCACCCGGCGTATCTCGTGCAGGGCCGCCACCGGGTCCGGAAGGGTGCACAGGGTGAAGGTGCACACGACGGTGTCGTAGTGCGCGTCGGGAGCGGGTATCTGCTGCGCCGACAGCGGGATCAGCTGCACCGTCAGTCCGGCTGCCCGGGCGCGGCGGGCGGCGGTGCGCTGCATCTGCGCGGCCGGGTCCAGGCCGTGCAGCATGGTGATGCGCGTGCCGTCGTAGAACGGCAGGTTGCGCCCGGTGCCGATGCCGATTTCCAGCACGGCGCCCCGGGCCAGTGGCAGCAGCCGGGCGCGGTGGGCCTGGATCGCCGGCAGGCCGCAGCAGGCATCGATCAGCCGCGGCATCAGGTAACGGTCGTAAAGGTTCAAGGCCATCCTCCCCGGTCGCCCGGCCGGAGCACCGTCACCGGCTATGCATGAACGGGCTGACATAGTATTGGATGTCGGTCCCCGCGCATCGGGTCGACGCACAGCCTGTACAGGAGAACAGCATGGCCAACGAGGGTTATCACGAGCCGATTGAAGAACTGTCCGACGCCACACGCGACATGCACCGCGCCATCACCTCGCTGATGGAGGAGCTGGAGGCGGTCGACTGGTACAACCAGCGTGTGGACGCCTGCAGGGACGAGGAACTGAAGGCGATCCTCGCCCACAACCGGGACGAGGAAAAGGAGCACGCGGCAATGGTGCTGGAGTGGATCCGCCGCCAGGACCCGACCTTCGACGGCGAGCTCAAGGACTATCTGTTCACGAACAAGCCGATCGCCCACAAGTAGGGGGCGATCGGCCGTCGCCGGTCAGGTGCCGGCCATGTCCTCGATGATCTGCCAGGCGGCCTGCGGCACCGGCATCACCGATAGCCGGTTGCCGCGGCGCACCAGCGGCAGCTCGGCCAGGGCCGGGTTGTCGCGCAGCTCGGCCAGCGACACCAGGCGCGGCAGCTTGCGCACCAGGCGCACGTCGACCATGAACCAGCGTGGCGTGTCGGGCGTGGAGGCCGGGTCGTGGTACTTGCTTTCCGGATCCCAGGCGGTGTGGTCCGGGTAGGCCTCGCGCACCACCTCGACGATGCCGACGATGCCCGGCGGATTGCAGTTGGAGTGGTAGAAGAAGGCCAGGTCGCCGACCTGCATCTGGCGCATGAAATTGCGCGCCTGGTAGTTGCGCACGCCGTCCCAGTGTTCGGTGGCGTCGGGCCTGGCGGCCAGGTGGTCGATACCGAACACGTCCGGTTCGGACTTGAACAGCCAGTAATTCATGGGGTTTCCGGGGCAGAGCGTTTGCGGCCGATGCGGCTTTCCGTGCCGGCGCGAAGGCGCGCGATGTTGTCGCGGTGGCGCCAGGTGAGGATGGCGGCGATCAATGCCGTGGCCAGGACCAGCGCCGCCTGGCGTGTCCACAGCAGCGTGTAGACCGGCGTGAGACCGACCGCCACCAGCGCCGCCAGCGAGGAATACCGCGTGATCGCCGCGGTGGCCAGCCAGGTCAGGCAGGCGGCCAGTCCCACCGGCGGGCTCATGGCCAGCACCACGCCGAGCGTGGTGGCCACACCCTTGCCGCCGGAGAAGCCAAAATAGAGTGGGTACAGGTGGCCCATGAAGGCCGCGAACATGACCGCTGCCAGGCCCCACGACGGCAGCCCGAGCGCGTGCGCCGCCAGCACCGGCAGCACACCCTTGAGCAGATCGCCGGCCAGGGTCAGGAAGGCCGGCCACTTGCCGCCGATGCGCAGCACGTTGGTGGCGCCCGGGTTGCGCGAGCCTTCGCGGCGCGGGTCGGGCAGGCCCAGCAGACGGCACACCACGATGGCGGCGGACAGCGAGCCCAGCAGATAGGCGACGACAGTGAGAGCGACAGACAACAACATCCGGCAAGACCGCGTTTCAGGATTTGAGGCGGTGCCGATGGTACCGGTGTCCGCCGGTGCGTGACGCGCCGGTGCCCGAGGCGGATGCGCTGGCGCTGTCGGCGCGGCTGGTGACACGCATCCGCCAGGCGGTGGCCGCCGCCGGCGGACGGCTCGGTTTCGATGCCTACATGCAGCTGGCGCTGTACGCGCCGGGACTGGGGTATTACGTCAATGGGCTTCGCAAGTTCGGCGCCGAGGGCGACTTTGTCACCGCGCCGGAGCGCTCGCCGCTGTTTGCCCGTGCCCTGGCGCGGCAGGTGGCGCAGGTGTTGCAGGCGGTGCCCGGCGGCGAGGTGCTGGAATTCGGCCCCGGCAGTGGTGCGCTGGCGGCCGATCTGCTGGCCGAGCTCGAGCGGCTCGGCTGCGTGCCGTCGCGCTATCTCATGCTGGAGCTCAGCGCGGAGCTCCAGCAGCGTCAGCACGAAGCCATCGCCCGGCGCGTGCCGCAGCTCGCCGGACGGGTGCAGTGGCTTACGCAGTTGCCGGAACGGGTCTGCGGCGTGGTGATCGCCAACGAGGTGCTCGACGCCATGCCGGTGCGGCGTTTTCGGGCCACCGCCGGGGGGGCGGCGGAGCTGTGCGTGGCGCTGGAGGACGACGCGCTGTGCCTGCAGGCACAGCCGGTTCGGGACGTGCAGGTGGCGCAGCGCCTGGCGGGGCTCGGCCTGCCGCCGGGTTACGAGACCGAGCTGAACCTGACCGCCGAGGCGTGGCTGCGGACGCTCGCCGAACGGCTGGTGCGCGGCGCCGCGCTGCTGATCGACTATGGCTACCCGAGCGCCGAGTACTACCACCCTCAGCGCAGCGCCGGCACGCTGCGCTGTTACTACCGCCAGCAGGCGCACGACGACGCGCTGCGCTGGCCCGGGCTGCAGGACATTACCGCTCACGTCGATTTCTCGGCCATGGCGCAGGCGGCCTGCGAGGCCGGCCTGACCGTGGCCGGTTTCGCCAACCAGGCGCAGTTCCTGATCAACTGTGGGTTGGCCGACTTGCTGGAGGCCGTTGACCCGACCAGTGAGGACTATCTGGATCTTGCCGTGCAGGCGCGCCAGTTGCTGTTGCCGCAGACCATGGGCGAGGCATTCAAGGTGCTGGCCCTGACCCGCGATCTGGGCGACGTGGCGTTGCGCGGGTTCCGGGAGGGTGACCGGCGTCATGCGCTGTAGGCGGGCCGGGCTTGACGCCGGTCAGGTTGTTCGGCAGTGAAATGGTCGATTCCCCCTATCGACCGTTAGAATGGGTGGGATGGAGCAGAACGGCGTGCGCTATCCGCCAGCAATGTGCAGACGCCAGACGCGGATGACACCCGATTTCGTCAGCTCGGAGCCAGTAGGGGCTTCGCAGTGCCGGCACAACGGCCGGCGATAACGCAGCAGGAGCAAAGGGCATGCGTATCGAACGTCTCACCCCGGCCAGT